>DOUV01000215.1:0-1240 GCA_003520455.1 Chloroflexota bacterium
CTGATCGGCAGCCTCGTCCTGATAGAGCTGGCGCAGCTCCTCCGGCGTGCCCGCCGTCCAGAGCCGGGCCTGGATGGCCCGCAGCAGCTCGGGATCCTCGAGCTGGCTGATCTCGGGCCAGAGGCGCAGCCCCTCCGGGCCAAACTTCAACTCCAGCCCCACCTCGATCCCCGCCAGCAGCCCCGCCCGCAGCCCCTCCTGGCGGCCCTGCTCCAGACCTTTCTGCATCCCGAGGCGCTCGACACTGGTGATATAGGGCATCTGGGTCTCCTCCTCGAACTGGCGCAGCTCGCGCCAAAAGCTTTCCTCCAACCCCGCCGGCAAGTGCATCACCCAGTCGATGAACTGGAACAGCCGCAGCACATCCGCCCGCCCATACCCGCGGGCATACAGCTGCCGCGTCAGCGCGTCCCCCCGCGTCTCCTGGCTCTTCAGGTGAGCCATCACGACCGTCGCAAAGGGGTTCGGGCTCGCTTCCAGCAGCGCCCAGCGCGCCCGGTAGTCCAGCAGTTTGACGCTGGGAAAGCGCAGCTGCGCCTGGCAGCCCCAGAGCTCGTAGCCGAAGTGGTCCGGGCCACCCCGGCTGCTCGTCCCCCAGCACCGCCAGGCTGGCCACCAGGCGTTCGTAGCGGTCGAACAGCCGGTAGTGGTAGACGTACATCCGCCGTGCAAAGCTCGCTTCGGCCTGGCTCTGCACCTCCACGTGGACCAGCACCCAGGCCGCGGCCCCACAACCGCCTCGCGCACCACCTGCCGCAGTTCCGTGTCCAGAAACTCGTAGCCCCGCGCCCAATCAATGTCGGCGTGCGCCGCGGGGAAGAACAAGGCCATAAACGCCTCGAAGTACTGTTCCAGCACGTCTTTCCAGGGGTTGTCGTAGTCCGCTCGCGGTTCACTCATGCTGGTTCTACGGTTGGGTCGCGCTCAGAGCGTTGCCCCCGCATCCACTGCCCGGCCTGTTGGATTTTGGCTTGCAGCGGGAAGGCGATGGGACAGCCGCGGCCTTTTGATGATAGCACCATCAGCCTGATAGCGCCAGGATCAACAGGCCGGGCAGGCAGGGAAGCGGTTGCGGGTTGGCAGGTTGCGGGTTGGAAGACTCCGCCGCACTCAAAGTAACCTTCCACCCTGCGGGTCCCCCCGCGGGGGAGCCCCTGAGGGGGCTGTCCGAGCGTCCACCTCGACGCTACGGGATGCCCCGCAGGGCAGCCCGAAGCGGATCGTCTCACCCCGCGGGGTG
>DOUV01000215.1:1267-2524 GCA_003520455.1 Chloroflexota bacterium
CCTCCCCCGCGGGGTACCCCCAAGCGAGATCGCCTCGTAGGGGACTCCCCCGTAGGGGACAAGCGAGATCGTCTCGTAGGGGTATCCCCCGTAGGGGACGCCGGGGGGAACCCCTCAGGGCTTGCCCCCTTACGTCTACGCACCGGTGAGGGTGCCCCCGTTGGGGGAACCTGCTAACCTTCTAACCTTCAACACGCCGCTAACCAGGAATCGCCTCCCGCAATCGGTAGCACACTTCATCAACCTGGTCCTCGGACATCACGCTGGAGAAGGGCAGGGCGAGGGAGACGTCGCCGAGGGCTTCGGTGACGGGGAAGTCGCCGCGTTGGAAGCCGAAGGTCTGGCGGTAGAAGGGTTGGAGGTGGATGGGGGTGAAGTAGGGGCGGCTGGGGATGCCAGCGGCGGCCAGGTGGCGCATGACCTGGTCACGGCTGGCGGGGGGGCGAATGCGCACGACGTAGACGAACCAGCTCATGCGGGTGGTGGTGGGGGCAATGTACGGTCGTTCGACCAGCTCCACGCCGGCCAGGCGCTCGTGGTACCAGCCGGCGACGCGCGCGCGTTTGGCCAGCAGCTCGTCGAGGCGGCCGAGCTGGGCCAGGCCGAGGGCGGCACTCAGCTCATCGAGGCGGTAGTTGTAGCCCAGGCGGGTGTGGTTGAGCCAGGCGTCGAAGACGTCGCGACCCTGGTTGCGCAGGGAGCGGAACAGGCTGGCCCACGCCTCGCGGTCGGTGACGAGCATGCCGCCCTCACCGGTGGTGATCTGCTTGTTGGGGTAGAAGGCGAAGACCGCGCCGTCGCCCAAGCTGCCGGCTTTGCGCCCCTTGTATTCCGCGCCGAGGGCCTCGCAGGCATCCTCGATCACCGCCAGACCGTACTCCCGCGCCACGGCCAGAATGGGGTCCATGTCGGCCGGCTGGCCGAAGGCGTGCACCGGAAGGATTGCCCTTGGTTGCAGGTTGCAGGTTGCAGGTTGCAGGTTTGCCGTGGCGGTGGCGTGGGAGTGGAGGGCGCGGGGGAGCCAATGTTTGGCGCCGGAGCAGGCGTGGGTGAGGTCGTGGACGGCCTCGGTGACCAAGGTGGGGTCGAGGTTGCCGGTGGCCGGGTCGATGTCGACGAAGACCGGGATGGCGCGCTCGTAGAGGATACAGTTGGCCGAGGCGATGAAGGAGAAGGGGGTGGTGATGACCAGGTCGCCCTCCCGGATGCCGGCGGCGATGACGGCCAGGTGTAAGCCGCTGGTGCCGGAGTTGACGC
>DOUV01000271.1 GCA_003520455.1 Chloroflexota bacterium
AGCCGGCGTGACGGCGCCTGGTCACTGCCAGGGCGCCGCGTGTGCCATGGTTCACCGCCTCGCACACCTGATTTGAGAGTGATCACCGCCTCATATGGCCGAGACCGTCTACTACCACCGTGCGCTGACCATAGGCCATGGCCGGCTCGTGCCTGACACCGTCCGTGCCCCCAAGCCCTCAACGACTATTCGGCCTGGCCCCGCATCGGCCACACCTTCACAAGTGAACGCCTCTGCACCATCCTAAAGGCAGGCAAGGTCGCCGCTGAAACCCACTGTGCCTTCACCTCCATGGTGCCCAGCCGGCGCACGTCGCAGACCTGCTCCGACTCTAATGCCGACGCGGGCACATCGCGAATCGCCTCGCCGGGGTGCGCGATGTGGTCTTTCATGAGGACTGGTCGCAGCCCCACACCCCACCCCATCCCTTGGTACTCACCCTCTTCTGCAATCTCGCACCATTCTCTACCTGGCCGGCTTCAAGAGCATTACTGCCGCCAGGAACATCCTCGGAGTCAATCTCGACCGCGCCACCGACCTCATTGGCCTGCCACTCGCTTCGCGCTAGATTGTCATTAGAATGGATCGACCCTGGCCAAGCTGTCCAACCTCTTGACAAGAGACCCAGAATCATATAGGATATAAAGAATAGGATATAGGACAGAGCCACCGGTCTAACAACCGATATTCTTTCCTGATGGAAAGTAGTCTGATGGTGCTCTGTCTCGTCTTTTTCATTGTATCTGTGCGCTTATCACGTCTTCTCTCACTGCAATCGACCTTTCTTGTTTCTACCCTCGCTTGTGGTCGACTGTTTGAATACACTCCGCCAAAGAACTGGTCTCTCGTATGCTCACGAGCAGAGCCAGCGGTACACGCCTCGTAGACGCCGTTGGCCCAGCGATTGTGGAGGTGGGGTCTGCGCCTGGCGACGGCCACGTGTACGACCTCGCCGCCCTCAGCGTCCGTGAGGGTGTCAATCTTGACGACGCCCTTCCAGAGCAAGCCCAGGGAATCGGTGAGCCAGTGGCGGCTGCGATCTGTAATCTTCTTCTGACCGGTAATACCTCGATCGCCGCCGATTTCGGTCGTTACCACGCGCTGCGAAATGTTGGATTCTACGCCAACTTCTCCCAGGAGCATCACACCGCGGACCGCTTGTTTCTGCTCGATTGCCAACGTTCTGCATCGTTTCGCTGTCGTTCACGCTCCCCATAGCGTTACAGCCCAAGATGCCAACCCTATCGTACATTCATATTTCTGCGTCACACTCACGATATGTTCGAAATTCTACTCTTAAGGAGGGAACACCTATGCGTCTAGCAGGAAAAGTGGCATTGGTGACAGGAGCCGGGTACGGTGTCGGACGCGCGACAGCGCGCGCTATGGCCGGCGAAGGGGCAAAAGTCGTCGTAGTAGACATCGACGAGGCGAACGGCGGTGCAACAGTCGCTGACGTTGAACGCAATGGAGGCCAGGCTATCTTTGTCCGCGCTGATGTGAGCAACGAAGCTCACGTGCGTGACATGGTTCGGGCAGCCGTCGAGACCTTTGGTCGGTTGGATGTGCTCGTCAACAACGTTGGCATTATTTCGCGCAAGAGGGTCGTCGAATGTCCTCTCGAGGAATGGCAGGCGATTTTTCACACCAATGTCGATAGCGTATTTCTGGCGTCAAAGTACGCCATTCCTGTTATGAGGGATGGGGGAGGCGGAGCCATCGTCAACATGAGTTCTCTCGCAGCGCTGGGTGGCGTGCCCAACCGGCCAGCCTACTGCGCATCGAAAGGCGCAGTATCAGCGCTGACACGTCAACTCGCCGTTGATTACGGGCCAGATCGGATTCGCGTAAACGCTCTGGCACCCTCCTCAATCGAGGACACTGGCATGTACCAAAGTCGCCCCGACGTGCAGAAAGATGCGGAGGCAGTCAAGCAGGCCTTGTTTTCCAGTCATCCCATATTTGCGGGGCTCGAACGCATGTGTCAAGCCGACGATGTCGCCCGCCTTGTCGTCTTCCTCGCCTCCGATGATGCGAGCATGATTACAGGCCAGACAGTACCTATCGATGGTGGGGCGAGTATAACCCTTTAACCGGCCTGGCGTACCACCATCACGAAATGCATGCCTTCTCTTCCGGGACAAGGAACCCGTCGAAGAAACTGGAGGAGGCGGCTCGCAAACTGTTCTGTCCGAATTACCTGAAAGGGTGGCTGCTCCGCTTGTATTCCGGAGCCGTTTCCAGGACCCGGTGTACCCACAGCATCACTTGCGAAAGGAGTCCCTCCCGTGAACGAGGAGATCAATCATCTTGTTACAGAGCTACTGCTGGGAGAAATCAACAGACGCCAATTCCTCAGACGAGCTCTGGCAATTGGCTTCTCCATGCCCGCTGCGGCCACCCTGTTGGCAGCCTGTGGCCAGCAGCCACCCCGTCCCGCCCCCGCTGCACCGACCAGTGCTTCTGCGACGGCACCGGCCCCTGCCATTGCTAATCCCACGGCTGTCCCCACCTCTGCAGCCGCTGGCACAGTGCAGATCGGCAGTTCGGCCGAGTTTAACCTGATGGATCCCCTGACGAACACATTTCTGAACGATCTGAACCTGCTCTACGTCAACCTCTATGACCAACTCATCATCCGTAACAAGGATGGCAGTTTTGGTCCCGGGCTGGCACAATCGTGGTCGCTCCACAGCCCAACTGAATGGGATTTCAAACTGCAACAAGGCGTGAAGTTCCACAACGGTGAGCCTTTCAACGCCGAGGCAATGAAATTTAATATGGAGCGATTTAAGGCCGACGATGCCTGGGGCCCTGTGAAGAATGCCATCAAGAGTACCGAAGTCATCGATGAGTACACGATTCGGATGACAACCACGACCCCAAAACCTATTCTGCTCGAAGAGGCTCTCTATTACGTATTCCCCGTACCACCCGAGTATGCGACCAAGGTAGGGAACAAGGGACTTACCGACCACCCAATGGGAACGGGTCCCTTCAAATTTGTCGAGTGGGTCAAGGGCGACCATCTTGCATTGGAGCAATACCCCGACTACTGGCGGGGTAAACCCCACATCCAGAACGTCGTCTTCAAGATCGTCCCAGAGATTGCAACCCGCGTGGCGGCGCTCCGAGCCGGCGAGCTCGATCTCATTCTGCAACTCACGCCCGATGAGATTCCAACGCTGGAAGCCGATCCGAACTTCAGAGTCGTCAGTACACCGGTCGCGAGAATATTCTACCTCATCACCTTCCCCGACAGTCCAGTGGGGACCGGCGCGCCTCTGAAGGACACGCGTGTCCGCCAGGCCCTCAACTACGCCATCAATATCGACGCAATCATCGAAAACATCCTGTCGGGGCAGGCTGTTCGGTCCGGGAGCCTGGCGCCGCCTCTGGCCTTTGGGTACGACCCCAGTGTGACCCCGTATCCGTATGACCCGGACAAAGCAAAGCAACTCCTCGCCGATGCCGGCTTCCCTGATGGGTTCAATCTCGACATGGATGTCCCCACCGGCGGGAATCCGCTCAAGCCGGTTGAGGTGGGCCAGGCCATCGCCGCCGACCTGGGCAAAGTCGGAATCAAGGTAAATCTGCGGACCATTGAAGCCGCTTCTTACATCACCTACCGCAACGAGAAGAAAATGGCGCCCCTCTTTTTGTGGGAATGGTTCGGCTACGATGCGCACAAGCAGCTTTGGGGCGCCATGTCCCCGGACTTCAAATTTGCCTACTGGATCGATCCCAAGATCTCCGACTTCCTCAACACCGAAGCTACCTCGATGGATCCGAAGGCGCGCCAGGCCGCCTTTTCAGAGATAGAACAGATCATGAAGGCAGAGAGCTGGTTCATCCCACTCTATCAACAGAACGAAATCTACGGCGTGAATAATCGGCTTGTCTGGGAACGCAATTTTGGTGGTCACGTCTGGTTGTGGGACGCGAGCTTAAAGGCGTAGAAGGCGCGAAGCTTCGACCGGTACGCGAGGAAACGCGGATCTTCTGTTCCCAACCCGAAAGGTAAGACGGTTCGCGTTTCCTTGCGTATGCGAAGGAAGTGGACCGGTTCCATCAGGGGGTATCGTGGCGCGCAAGGTGATTCTGGCAAAGATCATTTTCGATGGCACCGGTGGTCCGCTGATTCATAATGGTGCCATCCTGATTCAAGACGACAGGATCCTGAATGTAGGACCTGCGAGTATGGTGACGATCCCGGCTGATGCGGAGCGCGTATCGTTGCCGAACTGTTTTGTCCTACCCGGAATTGTAAATGCCCACGGTCATCTCGGCCGCGTCAGCCCGGATAGCACGTCCAGGGTCCTGACGGAGACCACCCCGGCTGAGATGATAATCTTAGCCATAAAACATGCTCGCCAACAATTGATGGGTGGCACAACGACGATTCGCATTCTGGGCGAGCTCGACTTCATCGATATTTATTACAAGCGGGCCATTGATGCGGACTTCATACCGGGACCCCGAGCGTTGGTGAGCGGACCGCATTTGAAGGCAACCCACCAGCCCGGTCCGATTGGGCAACCAGTGGATGGGCCGGATGAGATGCGTCGTGCGGTCCGTGCTCATCTCGCCGCGGGTGTCGACGTTATCAAACTCATGGTCACCGGTGACTTGTTTGACAGGCCAACTCACTGCTTCTTCACCCAGGAAGAGATACAGGTCGCAGTCGATGAAGCCCATGCCTACGGCGCGAGGGTGGCAGCCCATCTTATGGGAGGGTATGGACTCGATTATGCGCTTCGGGCGGGGGTTGACACTCTGGAACATGGCAGATTCTTCACCGAGCAGGAAATTGAACGAGTGCTCGAGGCCGGCGTCATCCTCGTCACCAATCTGCAGTATATCTTCGGAGAGCGAGTGCGTTCCATCTATCCCAGTGCGAGGGAGATTGGTATCCGCTCGGTCCAGTTGCCGTACCATGCCGGTGTCAAGATGGCGATTGGGAATGATTCCTGGAACGCCATATACAGTATGGCTCGCGAAATCGAATTGCTCGTGAACGCTGGGGTTTCCGAGCATGACGCGCTCTTGATCGCGACGCGGAACGGCGCAGAAGCCTGTGGGCTTCAGGACCAGATCGGCACCTTAGAGAGTGGCAAACTCGCCGACCTCGTGGCCGTCGCGGGAAATCCGTTGGATCGAATCGAGGACCTGCGAAAGGTTGAATTCGTTATGAAGGGTGGGAAGACCTACAACCTGTCGCTCTTGTGATTGGCAGTCTTCTGACCGGGAGGTTCTCAGCCGGCGTAGCCTTCTCCTGGCGCATCGGTCAAGGAGTCCTTTTATCGGCCGAGGGCCGGGGGACTGAAGTCGTGGCTGGAGTCTCTCCCCGCCGAGGGGCACCCAAGGCAGGGCCGCCGTCGAGGGGCAAGCCCTACGGGGTTCCCCGAGGCGAGTACGCCTCGCTTCGCCCGGCGGGGCGGTCCCCGGCGCGATCGTCTCACCCCGCGGGGTGAGGCTGGCGCCGGCGCGGACCGTTGGGGTACTGGTGGACAGTTGATCGCTCCTTGATCGGCGGGCCAGGATGTCGGGCCACGCGAGATGGGTGGTCACCCGGCTCAGTCCAGATGCACGACGAAAAAAGGTTTCAGCCTTTCACAGCTCGAGGAGCTGAGTCTTGGGAAAGTTTATCCTCCGGCGAGCAACCCTTGCGGCGATTGCCATCATGGGCGTAACGGCGGTTGTCTTCTTGCTATTGCGCCTGTCAGGCGACCCCGTCGCCCTGCTTGTTCCGCCCGATGCCACTGAAGCCGATTATCAGCGTATTCGCCACATTCTCGGTTTGGATCAATCGCTCCCTGTTCAATATCTGAAGTTTCTGGCACGCGTCGCTCACGGTGACTTTGGAGACTCCTTTACATACAAACAGCCCGCGATGGGTCTGGTCCTGGAGCGGCTCCCCGCCACACTCGAGCTGACAGGCGTAACGGTCCTGTTAATCGTGATCATCTCAATCCCTCTGGGCCTGTTAGCGGCGGTGTGGCGGGATTCTCTGTTTGACTATGCCCTCGCGCTCATAACCCTCATCGGCCAGTCGATGCCAAACTTCTGGTTTGGCATCATGCTGATCCTGGTATTTGCAGTCGAACTCCGTTGGTTGCCAACGTCAGGCCAGGGTGGGATAGGACACCTGGTGCTGCCTGTCGTCGCCCTGGCGTCCCAGCCACTGTGTCGAGCAACAACCTTGATGCGATCGACGATCCTGGAGATTCTGGGAGCGGACTACATTCGCACGGCACGAGCCAAGGGGCTTCGAGAGAGGAGAGTTCTTTTCCTGCACGCTCTGCGGAATGCCCTTATTCCTTATATCACCCTATTGGGCGTCGACCTCGGCTATTTACTAGGGGGTGCCATCGTGACCGAGACAGTTTTCGCCTGGCCCGGTCTGGGGCGATTGGCGGTCGATGCCATTAGCCGACGTGATTTTCCCGTCGTACAGGCCGACGTCCTATTCGTCGCAGCCGCCGTTGTTGTCCTGAACTTCATGATCGATCTTTCGTACGGCTGGTTGGACCCGCGGATCAAGGTGAGTTAAGCGCATGCATGCTGGGATTCTCTCTCTCCGGGGCGCCATCGGGCTCCTCCTTACGCTCTGCGTGGTAGCGATGGCTCTCTTTGCCCCGCTCATTGCCCCCCATGATCCCTTGAACAGCGAATTATCGATGCGCCTGAAGCCGCCCTTCTGGTACCCGAATGCTACCCCAACCTATCTCTTGGGGACCGACGCCCTGGGCCGCGATCTGCTCAGCCGAGTGGTCTTCGGGTCACGAATATCGATTATGGTTGCAGCCGTGGCAGTCGTAGTCTCGGGTACCTTCGGTGTCATCGTCGGCCTGCTTTCTGGCTACTACACCGGTTTGTTCGACCAGGTCGTGCAGAGAATTGTCGAGATTCAACAGGCCTTTCCCTTCATCCTCCTGGCGATCGTCGTCCTGGTCGTGCTGCGGCCGAGCCTGGCAAATGTGATCATCGTGCTCGTGCTGTCAAGCTGGGTCATCTACACCCGCATGGTACGGGCCCAGACCTTGATCCTGCGCGAACGAGAATTCGTCCTCGCGGCCCGTTCCTTCGGAAGCAGCGATTGGCGCATCATGTTCAGGCATATTCTCCCTAATCTCATCCCGATGATCGTCGTGTTAGCGACCTTTCAGACGGCGCAGTTGCTGCTCATTGAAGCTGTTATCAGTTTCCTTGGCCTAGGGATCCCACCGCCCACCCCGACCTGGGGTCGCACCATTAGCGAAGGGCGGGAATACCTCGACCGTGCCTGGTGGATTACGACGTTTCCGGGCTTCGCCCTCATGCTGACGGTAGTTGGCATCGGCTTTCTTGGAGACTGGCTCCGCGATCTTCTTGATCCGACTCTCAGGATGTAGTGATGTCGGCCTTGATCCGGTTGATTTGGCGTTGCATGCCACAGAACTGCCGGCCGCTCTACGGCAATGAACAGGAGGCGACGAACTATGAGGAAAGCGTTGGTAGGTGGGATGATCCTGGACGCGACAGGAGCACCGCCCGTCTCGCGCGGTACACTGGTGATAAACGGAGATAAAATCGAGGCGGTGGGTCAGAAGGATGACGTTCCGATTCCTCCTGACTCCGAAATCATCGACGCGCATGGCCTTACGCTCATGCCCGGCCTCATCAATACTCACGATCATCTTGCGCATCCAGACCCTACAGATCCCCTCACCGATTATCAAACCGAATATGCACGTTTGGAAGAAGATCCAGATAGAGATCTCTTCCCATACGCCATCCGCTACGGACGCCAGGAACTCCTGGATGGCGTCACGACTGTCAGGGTCGTGGGACAGAGAGGTGGGGTCGATTTTCGCTACAAACGTGCTTTCGACTCCAACCTTGCCCCGGGGCCGCGCATCATTCCCAGTGGGGCCGCCATCAATTCGACCCATGGCACCGCCGAGCGACTCGGCGTGCTCGCCGACGGCGTGGATGCGGTGCGCAAAGCGGTGCGTCAGAACCTGCGGGATGGGGCCCAGGTTATCAAGATCTTTCTCACCGGTGCCTACCGCAGTGGGGTCGCGTATCACCTGACGACTCCCATGTTCTCGAGGGAAGAGATCACAGTTGCCGTTGAAGAAGCGCATCGATTCGGGGTGAAAGTCATCGCCCACGCCTTTGGCGGACCGAGTGTCCGGTGGGCCGTCGAAGCTGGCATCGATTCAATCGAGCACGCCGATCTCATAACTGACGACGATTTGGATCTCATCGTCAGTCGCGGCACCTACATTGGCCTCACCCTACTCTGGTTCTTCACCGATCTCTATCGGAAGCGAACACCCGAGAAAGCCGAGGCGGCAGTTCAGACGGTCAGACGATTTCATGAAGCTGGAGCGAAACTTGTCCTCGGGGGCGACTGTATCCACGGTGATCATGCCATGGTCAGACATCTCGAGATCCTTACGCAGTGCGGTATCTCACCGATGAATGCTGTCCTGATCGGAACGAAACGAGGAGCGGAAGCCTGTGGGATAGCGGAGCGGCGCGGCACTCTGGAAGTGGGAAAAGACGCGGACATCATTGGTGTCCGTGGAGACCCGCTCGAAGATATCTCCGCCCTCCGGAACGTGCGCCTGGTCATGAAAGGAGGCGAGATCTACAGCAACGCATAGTGGAGCACGGGCCGTGACCGTCGGACGTTACCCATCTTGTGCAGTGGACTGAATGGACCATCTCCCATCCGGAACAGGAAAGGAGCGAGCGCCATGACAGAGCATTTGAATCACCTGAGAACCAGATTGGCCCGGGGAGACATCAGCAGGAGGCAGTTCCTCCAGCAGGCAATCGCCCTCGGCCTCTCCGCGTCGGCGGCTCTAGCATTCCTTCAAGCCTGTACACAACAGCAACCGCCTGCCCCCGGTCAATCATCGGGTACGGCGGCTCCCAACACCCGCGCGGCCGCAGTCCCTACGCCGACCGAAAAGCCGGCACCGACAGCAGCGACTGATGGCACTGTACGAATCGGGAGCTCGGCCGAATTCAATCTCATGGACCCTCTGACCAACAGCTTTCTAAACGATTTCAATCTTCTCTACGTGAACCTCTACGATCAACTTGTCTTTCGTCAAGAGGATGGCAGCCTGGGTCCTGGATTGGCAGAATCCTGGTCGCTCAATAGTCCCACCGAATGGGATTTCAAGTTGCGGCAGGGGGTCAAATTCCAGAACGGTGAGCCCTTCAACGCTGAAGCCGTGAAATTCACCCTGGACCGCTTCCTCCAGGCCGATGACGGCTCTCCCTTTGTCAAACCCAGCATCCAGGAGGCGAAAGTCTTGGATGAGTACACCGTTCGGGTGACGACACCGAAGCCAGATCCAATTTTCCTGGAGAACTCGCTGTATTACGTGTTTCCAGTGCCCCCCAAATACACCGAGGAAGTGGGGCGGGAAGGCTTTTCCAAGCACCCGGTTGGGACCGGGCCATTCAAATTCGTTGAATGGGCCAAAGGAGATCACCTGACTCTGGAGCGGTTTCCTGATTACTGGCAAGGCGCTCCCAAGATTGAGCGGGTGACCTTCAAGATCATCCCGGAGATTGCGACTCGCGTGGCCGGGCTCCAGGCGGGAGAATTAGACCTCATCATGCAGCTCACGCCAGACCAGATTCCAACCCTTGAGAGCTTCAACGCAAGGGCCGTCGGCGCGCCTGTTCCCCGAATCATCTATCTCATCACATTCCCTGATAGCCCTACAGGAAGTGGCACGCCGCTGAAAGATAAGCGCGTTCGCCAGGCGTTGAACTATGCCATCAACGTCGATAGCATCATCAAGAACATCCTGCTTGGACAGGCGACGCGGATCGCAACGCTGGCGCCGCCGCTGGCTTTTGGTTACGATCCCAATGTGACCCCGTATCCGTATGACCCGGATAAAGCAAAGCAACTTCTCGCCGATGCCGGCTTCCCTGACGGGTTCAATATCGACCTGGATGTACCGACCGGCGGGAATCCACTCAAGCCGGTTGAGGTGGGCCAGGCCATCGCCGCCGACCTGGGCAAAGTTGGAGTGAACCCAAATCTGCGGACGATTGAGGCTGCCTCCTATATCACCTACCGCAACGAGAAGAAGATGGCTCCGCTCTTCCTTTGGAACTGGTACGGCTACGATGCGCACTTGCAGATGTGGGGTGGTCTCAGTCCCGATTTCAAGTTCGCATTCTGGTCGGACCCCCGCACCTCGGAGCTTCTAGAGAAGGAGGCGACGTCGATGGATCCCAAGGAACGCCAGGCTGCCCTTGCGGAGTTGCAGCAGATCGTGAAAGACGAAAGCTGGTTCGTTCCGCTCTATCAGCAAAACGAAATCTACGGTGTCAGTAACCGGCTCGCCTGGGAGCGGGATTACGGTGGCCACGTCTGGCTCTGGGATGCGAGTCTCAAGGGCTGAACCCCGCTCACACTGTGTAACTATCCGCAGTGTGACCTGGCTCGGTCCGTGACGTCCCAGGCCTGTCGCCCAGTCGACTGCCTGGGAGGTCGGCTGGTCCACAACGTCAAAAAGGTGGCGCTCGGTTCAGAGAGATCGACGACGTCCTCACGTTTCATCATGAACGATATCACGCGGCGCTTGCGAAGCCGCGGGAAGTGCCAGAGTAGAGTAGGCCAATCCATGTATCGGCCCTTCGCGTCGGGAGGCATAACCAGTGACTCAAATAATACGGGCAGGCAGGGTGCTGGATGGAACCGGTGCGCTGCCACTCACAGATGGCGGTATTGTCGTGGAAGGCGGCCGGATCAGCCGGATCGGAAAGTTCACCAGCCTGCCCCCTACCCAAGCGGCAGACATCATTGACTTGCGGGCCTACACCGTCTTACCGGGCCTTATCGATGTCCACGGTCACCTGGGTATGGACGCCTCGGGCAACGAAGATGAGCAGATGAAAGACTCGGATTTCGATATCGTCTTCCGAGCTGTCAAGTACGCGCACCGCTGCCTTGCCTCAGGGGTGACGACCATGCGGATCGTAGGTGAGAAACATGGTATCGACGTCGCCTACAAGAAAGCAATCGAAGCGGACACGTTTGCTGGACCAAGGGTACTCATCAGCGGAGAACCGCTGATGCCGACGAACGGCTACGGTGCCAAGTTTAGTCGGGTTGCCGACGGGCCGGAAGAGGTCCGCAAGACCGTCCGATCGAACCTCATGGTGGGGGCCGATTGGATCAAACTCTTTGTGACCGGCGGCGGAGCCTACGAGCCGCCAATCCTACCTACCCAACAGTACTACACCTTCGAAGAAATCCGGGCAGCCGTAGACGTCGCACATGCCTTTGGAAAGGGGGTAGCTGTCCATGCACTCGGCGGCACCGGTTTACGCGATGCGATCGAAGCAGGTGTCGATACGATTGAACACGGCCACTTCCTGACGAAGGAAGACGCAGTTCGCATGGCGGAGAAAGGTACGACGCTCGTCGCGACTCAGACAATTCATCTCTATCCCCGGCCCGATTGGCAGATGTATCCCGCCCTGCTGGAGTACCAGGCGCTCGTCCGTCGTGTGGCTGGACAGAATATCAGGCTTGCCCGGGAACACGGGGTGCGGGTGACGGCGGGAACCGATGCAATGCACGGTCTGATGCCGGTGGAGGTGGAGTACCTGGTCACCTATGGGGGCCTGACGGCGATGGAGGCCATCGTGGCCGCCACCAAGACAGCTGCGGAGGTCTGCGGGGTGGAACAGGAGACAGGCACCCTCGAGCCCAACAAACGAGCCGACATCATCGCGGTCGAAGGCGACCCCCTGGAGGATATCCGCACGCTCCAGAACGTCAGATTTGTCATGAAGGCCGGACAGGTTATCGATCTGTCGAGTCCTTGTTGAGCATCCAAACCGTACGATTGTGCTACATCCATAGAACACCGTGGGTGCCGGAGGAACGCCTGAACATCTGGTCCGGCCGTGACAGGATGGTCAGGTGCCGCTCACGTACGGTCCGCCGAATCGAACTGGGGAGGTCTAACAATGCCTGTGATCATAAAAGGCGAGAGGATCCTGGACGGCACCGGCGCCGCGCCGTTGTTGGATGCGGGCGTCGTGGTCGAGGGGGACACAATTCGGCACGTCGCCAGGCTGGCCGATTTGCCAGCTGCAGCCGCCACATGGGAGACGATTGATTTATCACACTATACGATTTTGCCGGGCCTCATTGATGTGCACAGCCACCTGTGCATGGACGCGATGGGCGACGAGTGGCAACAGATGCGACAACCGCCGCTCGACGTTGCCCTTCGAGCCGTCAAGTACGCAAGGATTTGCCTGGCCTCTGGCGTGACGACCATGCGCACAGTTGGAGAGCGGTACTTTATCGATGTCGCCTATAAACAAGCGCTTGAGGATGGCACATTTCCAGGCCCGCACGTTCTCATAAGCACCCGACCGTTGATCGCAACGAACGGTTTTGGCGATCACATCGGGTTTGTCGCTGATGGACCGGAGGAGATCAGAAAGGTCGTCCGAGGCAACCTGAAGGCTGGAGCCGACTGGATCAAAGTCTTTGTGACGGGCGGTGGAGGGAACACAAAACCGTCATCATTCCAGCAATTCTACTCGCTGGACGAGATCCGCGCTGCGGTAGATGTGGCCCATTCCTTCGGCATTCGCGTGGCCGCCCATGCTCACGGAGGTCCAGGCATGCGAGCAGCGATCGAAGCGGGTGTCGATACGATTGAACACGGCCATTATGTGACCGATGACGACGTCGCCCTCATGGCCGAAAAGGGGACCGCACTCGTTGCGACTCAGACGATCAATCTTTTCGATCGAGGCTCTGACCGGCCTGTTGCTCCGACATTGCTCGAGCACAAGGCGAGAGTCAAACGAATTGCCGGGCAGAACGTCAAGAAGGCCCGGGAACACGGGGTGCGGGTGACGGCTGGAACCGATGCAATGCACGGTCTGATGCCGGTGGAGGTGGAGTACCTGGTCACGTATGGGGGCCTGACGGCGATGGAGGCCATCGTGGCTGCCACCAAGACGGCTGCGGAGGTCTGCGGGGTGGAACAGGAAACAGGCACCCTCGAGCCCAACAAACGGGCCGACATCATCGCGGTCGAAGGCAACCCCCTGGAGGATATCCGCACGCTCCAGAACGTCAGATTTGTCATGAAGGCCGGACAGGTTCTGGTACGGTCAAAGTAGGGGGCAAACCCCCGAGGCAGTGAGGGGAGAGTCGCGTGTCATCTCTTTCTGACTACGAATGGTGGCCCTTTGAGCTCGAATTTGAGATTGACCGCCACCGGATGGCCCTGCTCTGTGTCGACATGCAGTATCTTTACGCCCATCCCGATTGGGGCGTTGGCAAGTGGGCAAAACGAAACGGGCGCGAACAGCAACTTTGCTACCGTTTCGAGCAGATCGCAAGCATCATTCCAAATATCCAACGGTTGCAGGAGGGCTGTCGGGGGCTTGGAATTCCGGTCATCCACATCCGAGTGGCGAGCATGACGGGCGATGGCCGCGATTGTAATAAGGAAATCCGCGGGAGTGCGAAAGGACTCTTTGTCGCGGCCGTTGATTCAAAGGAAGCGCAGTTTCTCGAAGATCTGCGGCCCTTGCCCGGTGAGATCGTCATCACGAAGACCTCCTTTAGCGCCTTCAATTCCACCGGCATCGATCAAACTCTTCGAAACCTCGGTGTAGAGAGTCTCATTGTGACCGGTGTTGCAACGCACGCGTGTGTCGAGTTGACAGCCCGGGATGCTGCAGATCGTGGCTACTGGGTGATCATTGCCTCTGATGGATGTGCCACGAACTCCGGGCAACTGCAGCAGGAGACTTTGGCGCGCCTGGATGGCGGCACGATCGCTGTGAAGATGACCGAGGAGATCCTCCGGCTGTTGGCAGAGCCGGATCCAGCGTCGGTGAGGGGCAGCCGTGCGAGCCCATAGCAGCATCCGGCCTGGCCAGACGTTGGGTTGCAACCACGAGTCTATCGATCTCTGCCGGCGCACAGCCGCTGTAGCGAGATCCTCGCACCTGTAGAGAGTTATCCCAATGGCACAACGTATCAATTCGTATGAACTCCTCGAAGCTGCCGTACTCGGTGGCGCGCTGCTTGGTGGCGGTGGCGGCGGCCTGATGCAAGATGGCCTCGCGCTTGGCAACCAGGCGCTCGAGCACGGCGGTCCGCTGCTCATCGACCCTGAAGAGCTTCCACCCGACAGTATCCTGTTGACTGTCTCGGCCGTTGGAGCCCCCTCTGCTCCGAATCGGTTTGTATCACCTCAGCATTATGTGCGGGCAGTCGAGTACTTCTCGCGCGTCTTCGAGATGAGGGTCGACGGCCTGATTGCCAACGAAAACGGAGGATTGGCAACAATAAATGGGTGGCTCCAGTCGGCAGCGCTTGGCATTCCGGTGGTCGACGCCCCCTGCAACGGGCGTGCCCATCCCACTGGCCTCATGGGCTCCATGGGGCTTGACGCAATCCCGGAGTACATCTCGAGACAAGTAGCTATTGGTGGAGCTTCAACTCGCGGAGCTGAGATAGTGGTTGCGGTCGAGGGCGGGGTCCACAGTACGTCAACCCTGATTCGGGCTGCCGCAGTCACTGCAGGTGGACTCGTCGCCGTCGCCCGCAATCCCGTGACCGTCCAATACACCATCGAAAATGGTGCTCCGAAGGCCATTGCTCAGGCGCTCCAGCTTGGACGCCTCTTGCAGGTTGATGCGTCTCCATCAAGTCGGGTTGAGGCGTGTGCCGAACAACTGCGAGGCCGCATCATCGACCGGGGTATCGTCACTGAAAAGAACCTCGCCAACCGCGACGGGTTCGACGTCGGGTCTCTACGGATTGATAAGTATGAGCTCACCTTCTGGAACGAGTACATCACGCTCGAATACCTTCATGAGCGGATCGGAACCTTTCCCGATCTCATCGCCACACTTTCGGCGAAGACGGGCAATCCCTTGACGACTGCTGAAATTCGACCCGGCGATGAGGTTTTCCTGCTTTGGGCGCCACGCGACAGTCTCATCTTGGGACAAGGGATGCACCGCCCCGGACTCTTTCAGGCGGTCGAGGAAGCCATCGCGAAGCCGGTCATCCCGTACGTGTTTCCCCAATAGGCCAGGAGAGGCGTCGCGTCGCGATGCAGGGTGCCAGGCGACTCGAGGGCCACAGCCCAGACAAACCAAACGACACACGGAGGAATGGTTGGATGGCATTCAAGCAGGTGATCGAGATCTATGAGGCTCTGGATAGCCCCCGTGCGAGCGGCCAGCAGGTCCAAACGATCTTCGCATCCAGGGAGATACCAGTCGAGGTTCAGACCATAGAGGGTCAAAAGGGCAAGACGGACTTTGTACGCATCCTTCTGCCCGGGCGCCGAGGCAAGACTCAGAATGGGGCGGCTCCAACCCTTGGTATCGTTGGGCGTCTTGGAGGTGTTGGCGCTCGCCCAGAGGTGCTTGGACTTGTCTCAGATGCTGACGGTGCCATCACAGCGCTCGCCACGGCGCTCAAACTGGCAGATTTGGCGCGTGAGGGTGAGCCAACCGAGGGTGATGTGATCGTCGCGACGCACATCTGTCCCAATGCGCCTACCTCACCCCACGATCCGGTGCCGTTCATGGACGCACCCGTAGACATGGCGACCATGAACCGTTTCGAAGTCTCTGATGATATGGACGCCGTGCTCTCGATCGATACGACCCGGGGCAATCGGTTAATCAACCGCCGCGGCGTTGCCATCACGCCCACAGTCAAGCAGGGCTATATTCTGAAAGTCAGCCCGGCGCTTCTCGATCTCGTCTCATACGTCACCGGGCAATTGCCCAGTGTCGTCCCGATTACAACGCAGGATCTCACGCCGTATGGCAATGGCCTCGATCATATTAACTCCATCCTTCAACCTTCGACGGCAACCTCTGCCCCAGTAGTGGGCGTTGCACTCACTGCCGAAGTCCCCGTCCCCGGCACGGCGACCGGCGCCAGTCAGAGTGTGGACATTGAGATGGCCGTTCGCTTCTGTACCGAGGTGGCGAAGAGCTTCGGCGCTGGCCGCTGTGCTTTCTACGATCCAGGAGAATTCAGCCGTCTTCTCGACCTGTACGGCCCGATGACGCACCTCCAGACGTCAGGCCGTGCGGGGGCAACGTGAGCGGCCGACGACATGGGACTCAACTTCTTATGAGCATATCACTCCTGGACTGGCTTATCGCCCTGGCTCCCATTGTGACCATCCTCGGGCTCATGGTGCTCTGGCGGTGGAGTGGAGCCCACGCTGGTGCAGTCGGGTGGTTGGTGGCCCTGGTCGGGGCCACCATTCGCTTCGGCGCTGGTCCCCAGTTGATAGTGTATTCGCAAGTCCGAGCTTTTTTGCTCTCTCTGTTTGTTCTCTACATCGTCTGGTCTGCGCTCTTGCTTTATCATGTGGGGCGCGAGGCAGGCGCGATCGAGGCCATCAGCGCTGGCGTCGCTCGGATGACGGCTGATCGCCTTCTCCAGTTACTTCTTCTCGCATGGGTCTTTGCCAGTTTCCTGCAGGGTGTCACTGGATTCGGCGTCCCCACAGCCGTCGTCGCGCCGCTGCTGATCGGCCTCGGCTTTCAACCGGAATTGGCGGTTGTCGCTACCACCATCGGTCATAGTTGGGCAGTGACCTTCGGCAGTGTCGGCTCGAGCTTCTACACATTACTCGCGGTAACCGGGCAGCCGGCCACCGCGCTGGCGCGCCCCACCGCCCTGCTCCTTGGCATTTCCTGGCTGACCAACGGATTCCTGGTCGCGTACCTCTACGGTCGATGGCGAGCCATCATCAGGGGATCTGGGATGATACTTGTGCTCGGAGCGACGATGGCCGGAGTCCAATATCTGGTTGCCACGGCCGGTGCGTGGCAGATTTCTGCCTTTATCGGCGGGTTCGCTGGCTTGCTGGTCGCTGCTTTTCTCACGCGTTGGCGACGTCCTGACCATGCAACGGCCGCCGGCAGTCGTGTGGAGAGCACACCGAAGATGTCTTTTGGCGTTGCACTCTCAGCCTATCTGGTGATGATGCTCGTCGTGCTGGCTGCCACCTTTATCAGCCCGCTTGATCGGATTCTCAATAGCGTGCAACTCAATGTCACCTTTCCTGCTGTGAGCACGTCGCGAGGGTGGCTAGTCGCGCCGGGGCCAGGCCGCGCCGTCAGCGTCTTCGGCCACGCGGGGGCCCTGCTCGTTTACAGTTCCGTTGCCGCCGCCACGATCTATGCGCGCGCCGGCTACTACCGGCCGCGGGCTGTTGTCCGTATCGTGACTGCCACCCTGCGCGACTCGGTTGGAAGCACGCTCGGGATCCTCGCGATGGTCGGCATGGCTCTGATTATGGACAATAGTGGGATGATTTCGATCCTCGCGCAAGGCCTCGCTACGGCGTTTGGCTCGTCGCTGCCGCTCATCAGCCCTATCGTTGGAGCACTCGGTGCATTTATGACCGGATCGAATACAAACTCCAACGTGCTGTTTGGAGCGCTACAGCAAGAGCTTGCCGCCCTTCTTGGGTACAGCGCTCCGATCATCCTCGCTGCCCAGACAGCCGGCGCGGCGATGGGGTCGAATATCTCCCCGACAAAACTGATCGTCGGTGCAAGCACTGCCGGCCTGGCCGGGGACGAGGGGATTGTTTTGCGCCTGGCGATCGGCTATGGTGCCATTCTGGTCGCAGTCGTGAGTCTGGCGACTGTCTGCCTCATTTACTTGAGCGCGCCTTGATTCATCGCCAGAAGCAACGGCCAGCAAACTGTAAGCCGACCGTTGCACACGGTGATCTTGACCGGGGAGTCTGCCTCAATGCTGAGTCCATTCGATTATCATGAACCTTCGACTTTGAACGAAGCGATTACCCTGCTGGAGCGTTACGGCGATGATGCGCGTCTTCTCGCCGGCGGAACAGACCTCCTGATCGCCATGGAGCGTCGGAAGGTGCATCCAAGGCATGTGGTTAGCCTTCTGATGATACCCGGCCTGGATCACCTCCACGTCGACGAAGGCATTACCATCGGAGCACTTGTCACCCACCGGCAGCTGGAATGCACGAGCGAACTGCAGGGTCCTGCTGTGGCCCTTGCGGAGGGAGCCTGCGTCATTGGTGGCCGTCAGGTGCGCAACGTCGCTACCATCGGCGGGAATATCTGTAATGCCTCTCCCGCCGCTGATACGGTCGCACCGTTGCTCGCCCTGGATGCGCACGTGCGCCTCGTTGGGCCCGACGGTCAACGAGTCGTGCCGCTTGATCAGTTCTTTACAGGGCCTGGACAGACAGTGCTCGCCGCGACAGAGATACTTACCTCGATCCACATCCCACCCTTCGGGGCCCACACGGCGACAAGCTTCATCAAGTTTGGTCGTCGCAAGGCCATGGAAATATCGATTGTTTGCGTGGCAAGCTCTGTGAGCCTGAGCGCAGACGGCCACACCGTTGACGATGTTCGTATTGCCCTGGGCGCCGTCGCGCCTACACCCATTCGGGCTTACAAGGCTGAAGCCTTCTTGCGGGGTTCAGCGCTCACGACAGATGCAATTCGCGAGGCAGCACGAATCGCATCGAGTGAAGCACGTCCGATCGACGACGTGCGCGCGTCCGCCGAGTACCGGCGGATGTTGGTGGCCAGTTTGGTCGAACGCGCCATCCAACGGTCTGTTGAAAGAATTCATACCGGCGGCGAAGAGGGCTAGACCCGGGACGCGGCACACGTCGTGCCCCGGGGCCAGCCCTTGATTCCACGGGCAGTAGAACATGATCCGGAGCGACAGAATGAGCACTATCCCTCTCAGCCTGAATGTCAATGGACGGGACTATACGATCCAGGTGGAACCTTACCGCACCCTGCTCGAGGTGCTGCGTGAAGATCTCCGCCTGACCGGGACGAAGGCGAATTGCCTCGAGGGCGAATGCGGAGTGTGCACCGTCCTGATCGATGGCATGGCGGTCAACGCTTGTATCATGTTGGCGATCCGGGCGAGAGGCAGGCGCGTCCTCACCGTTGAAGGGCTGGGCGGCCCGGACAGTATGCATCCACTGCAACAAGCCTTCATAGAGCACGCTGCCGTCCAATGCGGCTATTGCATTCCTGGCATGCTCATGTCGGCAGCCGCACTTCTTGCCGAGGAACCTGCTCCTGACGATGAAGCCATTTTGGATGGACTCGCCGGGACGCTCTGCCGGTGCACAGGCTATGTCAAGATTATCCAGGCCGTCCAGGCAGCAGCACGACAGTTAGCTGCGAATCCTTCCGGAACGATGGGAGACGGAACATCATGATCGAGCGACCCCTCCTCGGGCAACCACTTCCCCGCCTGGATGCTGCCGCCAAGGTAACCGGACAGGCCATCTATGCCGTGGATTTCAGCCTCCCGGGAATGCTGCACGGAAAAATCTTGCGCAGCCCAGTCACACACGGCGTCATTCGCCGCCTTGACGTCACACGTGCGCGCGCCCTCCCCGGCGTCCACGCCGTCCTGACTGCTCGAGATATCCCGTCGGTCCGCTTCGGCATAATTGTCCGCGATCAAACCGTTTTTGCCGTTGATCGGGTACGATACGTGGGCCAACCCGTGGCAGCCATCGCGGCCGACAATCTGGAGATCGCCGAGCAGGCGTTAGACCTGATTGAGGTCGAGTACGATGCGCTCCCCGTGCTGTACGATCCCGAAGTCGCGATGGAGCCGGGGTCCCCCTTGATTCACGAAGAATGGCAATCCTATCAGACCTCGCGCGACATGGTTCGTGACGGGAACATCGTCACACGTGCGCTCATCATCAAGGGGGACCCCGACCGTGCCCTGGTAGAAGCCGATTACGTTTTTGAGGACTGCTTCGAGACCGGCAGCCAACACGCCGGCCACACTGAGCCGCACGCTGCAGTCGCATCGGTCGACGCCGACGGGTTCGTCACCGTCTGGTCGAACGGTCAGTTACCCTTTGCCGTCCAGACCACCTTGGCCGAAGTCCTCAATCTACCACCTGAACAAGTACGCGTTGTCGCAACTTGCAGCGGAGGAGGGTTTGGCGGGAAGCTTCGACCGGCCACGGAGCTCTACGCAGCCTTGTTGGCCCAGGCAACGGGACGACCTGTGCGGCTGGCCATGACGCTGAGCGAAGAACTCATCGATGCGAACCCGCGTCACCCTACGAGGATCTTCGTGAGGAGCAGTGTCATGCGCGACGGGACGATTGTTGCCAGGGAGGCCCGTATAGTGCTCGATGCCGGGGCCTTTGCCGGTTCTTCACCAAATTTGGCATCAGTCGGGACACTTGTACTTGCCGGGCCATACCGCATTCCCAATCTTCGTCTTGAAGGTTGCGCCGTCTATACGAATAAACTTGTGTACGGTTCGATGCGCGCCCCAACCGCGCCGCAGGCATGCTTCGCCATCGAGTCACATATGGACATTGTTGCCCAAAAGCTGGGCATGGACCCGCTGGCATTTCGCTTGAAGAATATCGTCGAGGAAGGCGATCCCGGGCCTACAGGCCAGGTACTGGCCCCGGTGAGCATCCACGAAGTATTGCAACGAGCCGCCGAGGCAATTCGGTGGGATGAGCCGGCCGGCTCGAACCGCGGAAAAGGGCTTGCGTGCAGTTGGTGGACGGTTACCGGAGGGCAGTCGGAGGTCGACCTCGAGGTCACGCTCGATGGGCACGTTGTTCTGAGAACAGGTGCGGCCGAAATCGGCACTGGGGCCATCACCGCCGGCGTCCCGCAAATCCTGGCAGAGGAATTGGCACTCGACCTAAACGACATCACGATTCGAAGTGGGGATACGTTAGAAACGCCTTACGACTATGGCTCCCAAGGGAGTCGAACGACATTTAGCGTTGGCAACGCGGTTCGAGCAGCCGCCGGCGAGATCCGAACCCAGTTGATTGGTGTGGCGTGTGAAGAACTGGATGTTCATCCGGATCACCTGGAACTTCGCGACCGAGCGGTTGTGGTCAAAGACGAGCCTTCACGGCGTATTCCTCTGTCAGAAATAGTAAGAATCCGAACCCGGCAGGGAGGCAGTATTCGTGCTCGGGGCTCCTATGCCGCCCCGGTCACGGAATTCGATCCGTCTACCGTCGTCAACCATTTAAGTCCTGTTTTCAACTCGCCCAGTTTCCACGCCCATGCCGCAGAGGTAGAGGTGGATTCGGGCACGGGTGAAGTCACGGTCCACCACTATGTAGCTGTCCAGGATGTGGGTTACACAATAAACCCGGGCTTGGTCGAGGGCCAGATCGAGGGGGGTGTGGTTCAGGGGTTGGGGCAGGCACTCAGCGAAGAACTCGCCTTCCATGAGGGCCGAGTAATGAACCCCAACCTGACGGACTACAAAATGCTCACGATCCGCGACGTCCCACCGATTGAAGTGGTTCTCGTGGAGCATCCTTCACAGTTTGGTCCCTACGGCGTCCGAGGAATGGCAGAGGCGCCTTGCATCGAGCCACCTGCCGCAATCGCAAACGCCGTGGCCGCGGCCGTTGACGTACGCATTCGGAGTCTGCCTATCACGGCCGAGAAAATACTGAAGGCCTTAAGCCGTCCGGCATGAGTCGTGAGGCCACAGCCAATATGGCCCGTGAATCCATACTGGCGAGGTAACCGTTCAGGCACGAAATCGGGCGGAGCACAACGCACAAGCCGCTCCATAGAGTGGTTCAACATCAGAGCAAGGTGCTCGGAAACCACTGCCGACAGCAACGGCTTCATGGGTGCGTACTGCGGGTTGCGCCAGGTCCCGGGCCGGGTATTAGATACGAGTTATGAGACCGGTGTTTCGAGACAACGTCACGACGCGAGTGATTGCGCTGCAAGCCTCGTCCCGCAGCGCTTGCATATTATCTACCTTTTGGCTAAAGTTCAGTATAGCTTAGATCCCTCACGATGTGGGGGAGTACAGGCAGGTCCGTAAGGCAGTCGCGTACTATGAATCATCGACGTTGACGTGGCCCAGGGCCAATTGGTTCTCATTCGCTCAGGCGGCTGCCTCTCTGCATCGCCGCCTTGACTATCGCTTCATCGCACGAGCGCCGCCGTCGTTGATCAACCACCGCAATCTCTTGCTCGTCGGTGAACTCGAGCACTGCCTGGACCAATGAGAGATCACAAGCGTGAAACTGCTCGATATCCCGACGGCGGAAAACCCGTCCGGCGGTATCATGCGACGGGATGCCACTGGACAATTCCAAGAACTTCGACACCCAGGCCTGCTTGCCCGTCCGACAGTTTTCGATGGAGACCGAAGCGTAGGCCGCAGATCGCAATAGCGCTGTTGTCAGTCAGTTGATACCGTTTCATCTGGTCAGTGCGCGCGTCTTCCAGAGCGCCGACGCGTTTATGAGGGCCGCTTTGTGGTGTTCCGCTCCAACTATGTGAGGCTCAACGTGGAATTTGAAACGAAGACCGGCGTAGTAACAAGACTCATCCGCCGCAAGATCATAGTGGGTGACTACCCAATAGGCGATCGCATCCCCGTAGATCGTGTCGCGGCAGAGCTCCACGTGAGCCAGACACCGGTTCGAGAGGCCCTGCGCATTCTGGAAGCCGAGGGGTACGTTGAGAGTCTACCCCATCAGGGTTTCCAGGTAGCGAGCCCAGATACGTCGAACCTTTCGGACATATTCGGCCTGCTTGAGATAATCGACGGCTATGCAGCAAGACTCGCGGCAAAACGGATCACGCACGAGAATCTGGCGAATCTAGAAGAACTCCACGCCAGGATGATCGAAAGCGTCAAGCAGAAGGATGATCGACTCGTTCGTGCGCTCAACCTTGAATTTCACGAGACGATATATATGGCCACCGAGGTGCCGAAATTGATCTCGTTGCTCAACTTCTTCTGGGCGACGGCTCGTTGGGATATCCTGAGTACCCATCCGGATCGCATGCCGCGCACCCTCCAAGAACATCAGGCGGTGCTCGATGCCCTGCGGCGACGAGATCCCGATGCTGCCAGTGCTGCACTGGCAGCTCACGCCAGGTCATGTGAATACGATTCCATGGAGTTAGAGAAACTTTGTCAGGCAGGTGGACGCGGGCGCGGGGACTGACAATCCTCGCCTGCTAATGCCCATGTCGCTTCTAACAGCAAACCGAAAGGAAGAGGTAGCACTGAGACCTCTTCCCTTTACAAGGGCGTGCCGGACTGGGCTTCCGCCTCTTCGTGTTCTCGTTTTCCGGCCATCAAAGCGGTCATCGAGGCACGGAATTGCTTGCGGAAGAATTGGCACTGTTCGGCCAGGGAGACCGTGTCGCTCATTCAGCGACGGACGCGGAAGAAGCAACGCACTTCATCAAACGACTGGTAGAAGCTGACTCAAGGCTTCCCAACCCATGTGTCGAGTAGTCGCATCGCGTGAGTCCCCGATGGTCCCGCTCCAGGCGGTCGTTCAGAGCGTGTTTGGAAAATATTCCTATCCTTAAGACGCCTGTTTCAGAGTCAGGTCCATCGATTCGGGAAGCCGCTTATCTTTGTGCGGAATCGGCATGTCCGCATTAGGGCGCAATTGACGCAGCATCAAATGAATGCAAGCGATAGAGATCATCGCTTCACTATTCCACACCTTACGCTCATAACCTTTGCTGAGGCGCCGGCAGCGGTTGAGCCAGGCTGTGATCCATTCCATACTGTGTCATTATGACTGTTTCTGTCAAATCATGTTCCAACCACACTCCAAACAACCCTCACCCATCCTCACCACCGCCCACCATCCAGTCGGCTTGAGCCGACTTGAGCTGTGAGCCCTGGAATAAATTCCAGGGCGGCGCGTGCCACCACCCCCCGACCCCCACCAGCCAGCGTGAGCATTCGACCAAAGCTTTTCACGATATGCTCGGCACATCTAGCAGATTTGCCCCCAAACATTTTCGAGGAGAGCCGCGCACGGCTCGATCGTGAATTGACGGCGATCAAGCCAGCGCCCTTTCAAAGCCGGCGGCGGCGAGTCCCGAACGCTGCGGTGCCGGGTGAACCCAAAAAGCCGGGCCGGAAGCCGGGACATCCTGGGAGTGGCCGAGTGCGACCCAGTCGGATCGACCGGGTCGCAGTCATCACGGCCGGGGAACACTACGAACGAATCATTCAAGACCTTGCCGCCTACTGCGAGCAATTATTTTTGACAAATGAAGGCGGGGAAGATCGAGAACAGTCTTTGCATTATTTGAAATCCAATTTTCTGCCCAACAGCACGATAGCAATTGCCTATCAATCAGATAAGACACTGAGGGAGGGGTAAGCCCCAAATAGCAAACCCCGCCCAACAAATCGGCGTCAACCTATCCGATTGCGAAACGCGTTGCCTGAGAAGCCCCCGGTTTCTCTCCTGTGGGGGCCCCCAAGCGAGGCTATCTCGCCTCGCCCTGTGGCGCGGTCCCCGGCGTGATCGGCTCGCTTCGCCCTGTGGCGCGGTCCCCGGCGTGATCGGCTCGCTTCGCTCTGCCCTGAGGGGTACCCCCAAGCGAGGGGTACTCGCTTGGGCTCCCCCCACAGGGGGTGCGGGGCGGTCCCCGGCGCGACCGTCTCGCCTGGGCGTACCCCGTGGGGGAGGG
>DOUV01001015.1 GCA_003520455.1 Chloroflexota bacterium
CGAGGCGGTCGCCGTCTGGCAGGCGCTCGGGGTGAGCGAGGAGCCCCTGACCAACACCCCGCGGCTGGCGCGGCTCGCAGCCTTGCCGGTGCCTCTTCAGCACCTGGTCTTGCGGGTCCTCGCATGGCGGAACCGCGACGTGCGGCCTTCGATGCTGAGGGATGTCGAGCGTGGCCGGACGACAGAGGTTCGGGCCCTTAATGGAGAGATCGTCCGGCTGGGTCGGCACCAGGGTATCGAGACTCCGGCCAACTGGGCTGTGGTGGCTCGGATCGAGGCCATGGAGGCGGGGGCCGAGGGCCCGGCGCCGGAGGCGTACCGCGAGTTGGCGCGATCGATTCCGTAGCTCTCATGCGGAAGCAATTGGTTGAGGCTCAAAGAACATTTCGAATTGCTCATACCCGGCGCGCCGTATTCCAATAGTCAGGTGCGACGCACTTTCCGAAGTGCGTCGCACCTCCGACCCGGCGCATCGTATTCCAATAAGGGCATCTTCAATTCGACAGTGATCCTGCTCTGCCCTAGAATCGCTCCCCCCTGGTGGTAGCAAGGAGATGGCGCCACGCTCTTCACCTTGCCACCGCTCTGGAAAACCGCTGCTCCCTGCGGCAGTCTGACAGGTTCCATCGCAGTCAGGGAGTTGGTGGAACCAGGAGGAATCTACTCGAATGAATGTACTTGGACGCGTGTCGGTCTTCCCGGCGATTCCGGACCGGATCGGCCGCTTGCACGAATTGGCTTACAATCTATGGTGGAGTTGGACCCCTGAGGCGCTCCATCTCTACTCCAGTCTCGATCCGGTCCTGTGGGAACAAACCTACCAGAACCCGGTCAAATTTTTGCGCTCGGTGGCTCAAGAGAGGCTGGACGAGGCCGCCGCCAATGAGGAGTACCTGGCGGCCTACGATGCCGTGATGGCGGCGTTCGATGCCTACATGAATGCACCGGAGACCTGGTTTCGGCGCAACTATCCAAATGAGACCGGCAACACGATTGCCTACTTCTCGGCCGAGTTTGGCCTGCACGAGTCGCTGCCGATCTACAGCGGTGGCCTCGGTGTGCTGGCAGGCGATCATTGCAAGGGCGCAAGCGATCTCGGGCTCCCCCTCGTCGGGGTCGGCTTTCTCTACCCACAGGGCTACTTCAAGCAGCGCCTGACGCCTGAGGGCTGGCAGGAGGCAATCTACGAGAAAATCAATTTCGCCGAGGTTCCGGCGACGCCCGCGAGGAGGCCCGACGGTCGCGAGGTGCTCGTCCAGGTCGAACTGCCGGGGCGAACGGTCACGGCCCGGGTCTGGCGGATCCAGGTTGGCCGGAACCCTCTCTTCTTGCTCGACACTGACGTTGACCCGAACGCACCTGAGGATCGCGAGCTCGCGGCGCGCCTCTACGGCGGCGACCAGGAGATGCGCATCTCCCAGGAGATTATCCTCGGTATCGGCGGTGTGCGCGCGCTCCGGGCGCTGGGCTACCAGCCTGCCGTCTGGCACCTGAACGAGGGGCATGCCGCGTTCCTCAACCTCGAACGCTTGCGCGAGCTGGTCCAGCACCAGAGCCTGACCTTCCACGAGGCCGTCGAGGTCGTTCGGGCGAGTTCGATCTTCACGACCCACACTCCCGTGATGGCGGGCCATGATGCCTTCCCCTTCGACCTGGTCGAGCGCTACTTCAACGGCTACTGGGGCCAACTCGGACTCAACCGCGAGGCGTTCCTGAACCTTGCGCGCCACGACATGCCCTGGGGACCCCAGTTCAGCATGACGGTACTCGCGCTGCAGCTCACCGGCCAGCACAACGGGGTCAGCGAGCTCCACGGCGACGTCAGCCGTCGCATGTGGCGATCGCTCTGGCCGGGCACACCGGTCGATCAAATCCCCATCATCCACATCACCAACGGGGTCCACCAGCAGAGTTGGGTGGCCGAACCACTTGAGCAACTCTTCGATCGCTCCCTGCCCCGGGATTGGCGGGACCGGCTCGACGAGCCGGGCGTCTGGACACACGTCCAGAGCATCCCCGACGAAGAACTATGGCAGGTACGACGGGCGCTGAAGCACAGGATGGTGGGCTTCGTGAGGTTGCGCCTGGCAGCCACGTTACGGCAGCAGGGTGAGGGGCCGAAGCGCGTACGCGAAGCGCTCCACCTGCTCGATCCCGAGGCCCTGACGATCGGCTTCGCGCGCCGGTTTGCCACCTACAAGCGGGCCACGCTGATCTTCCGCGATCCCGAACGCCTCAAGCGGATCCTCAACGATCCCGAGCGCCCGGTGCAACTCATCTTCGCCGGGAAGGCCCATCCCGCCGATCAGCCCGGCAAGGAGCTGATCCAGCGGATCTACCAGCTCTCCCAACAGGAAGGCTTCGCCGGGCGGATCGTCCTCCTCGAGGATTACGACATCAACGTCGCCCGCCACCTGGTCCAGGGGGTGGATGTTTGGCTCAACAATCCGCGCCGGCCGCTGGAGGCGAGTGGCACCAGCGGGATGAAGGCCAGCATGAACGGCGTAGCCAACTTCAGTGTGCTCGACGGCTGGTGGCGTGAGGCCTACAACAGGGAGAACGGCTGGGCGATCGGCCAGGAGCGCGAGTACAAGGACGTCGAGACCCAGGATGAGGCTGATGCGCTTTCGCTCTATGCAACACTCGAGGATGAGATCGTCTCAACGTACTACGACTGCGCACCCGGGGCCTGCTCCCCGCGCTGGTTGGCAACCGTCAAGGCGGCGATCAGCACCATCACCCCCCGCTTCTCGATCATGCGTGTGGTGAAGGAATACACCAATCGGCTCTACATCCCGGCGGAGCGGGCCGGTGAGGCCGTGGTCCAGCAGAGCTACGCGCTGGCCCGTGAGCTGGCTCGCTGGAAGCACCGCCTCCAACTCGACTGGCCGGGTGTCCACGTTGAGGCGACCCGGGCCGACGCCCGGCAACTCAGAGTCGGTGAGACGGTGCCGATCACCGCGCACGTACGCCTCAACGGAGTGAACCCCGATGACATCGCAGTCGAGGTTGTCTTCGGGAGTGAGCGAGATGGTGAGATCGCCGTTCAGGGCACCGCCTCCATGCGGCGGGTCGCGCGGGTCGCCGATTCGATCTACCGCTACGAGGGCGCTTTCACCCCGACAAAGAGCGGCCTTCTGGTCTACGGCGTGCGCGTGCTCCCGCATCACGAGGGTCTCCTCAACGAGCACGAGCTCGGACTTGTCCGTTGGGCCTGAACGGTTGAAGGTTCCAGGTTGAAGGTTGGACAGTGCAAAGGCACTGCGAGTTGCTGCAATCCCGTCACCCGACCTTCACCCTTCAACCGTCTTTATTCACGGTGGGCAGCGCCCGAGGTGTGAGGCGCCGCCAGCAACTCCTTCGACGGCCGCAGCGTCATCCAGATGTGGCGCATGGTGCCCTCGCTCTTGATCCTGAGGGGATAGCCGAGGCGCTCGCAAAACGCGATCATGCGGTAGTTATCGGAGAGGACCTCCGCGAGGAAGGTTGTGTATCCCAGGGTGAGGGCGTAATCTCCCAGGGTGTGAAGTAAGAGCCGGCCGACGCCGTGGTGCTGGTAGTCGTCGGACACGACGATCGCCATCTCAGCGGCGTCCGGTGGGGCGGTGAGCGGCTCGTAGCGCGCGACGCCGATCAGTTTGAGCTGGTCCCCCTCCTCGACCTCGGCCACGAATGCCATCCGCTTATGGTAGTCCACCGTCGCCAGGTGGTTGGCCTCGTCCAATCCCAATTCCTTGCGCTTGAAGAAGAAACGGTAGTAGACGGACTCGCGCGAGAGGCGCCCAAAGAGATCGATCAGACGAGGTGCGTCTTCCGGCTTGATCGGGCGGATGACCGCCTGGAGGCCGCCGCGGAGTTGGACGGGGCGGACCCAGCCCGTTGGGGAATGTGCCGGCACTGACATGACCCCCTCCTTTCCGAGTGGCACGCCCGATTGTAGCATAGTCTCTATCCGGGAAAAAGGCTTTCCTGGCATCGAGATTGCCCACTGTTGGTTATACCCAATTGGGAGACACGGCTGCCGCCCGGCGTCCTCACCGTCGCGGCGGCTGGGGCGTTCGTGAAAGGACCCTGCGATGCGTTTCTGGTCGATCTTGATCCTCTCGTTGCTG
>DOUV01001013.1 GCA_003520455.1 Chloroflexota bacterium
GCTCACGCTGGCTGGTGGAGCTGTGCGCATCGGCCGGGGGGTGATGGCACGCGCCGCCCAGGAATAAATTCCAGGGCTCACAACTCAAGGCGGCTCAAGCCGACTGGATGGTGGGCGGTGGTGACGATGGGTGAGAGTTGTTTGGAGTGTGGTTGGAACATGATTTGACAGAAACAGTCATAATGACACAGTGTGGAATGGATCACAACCTGGCTCAACCGCTGCCGGCGCCTCAGCAAAGAATATGAGCGTCATGGGTGGAATAGTGCAGTGATGATCTCGAGCGCTCCCGTTCATTTGATGCTGCGTCAATTGCGCCCAGTGCGGATATACCTATTCCGTACAAAGATAAATGGCTTCCCGAATCGATAGGTCTGGCTCTGAAACAGGCGTCTTAAGGATAGGAATATTTTCCAAACACGCTCTGAAGCGGATTATTACATGTTTAGAATACCGCAAAGGTACGGTGTTGATACGTATAGCATAAAAACAGAGAAACTGAAGGAATTAGTAAAAGAGTATCCTGTCGTAAGCGGAGGCGACGATCATGCTGTCAAGTTACACCTTCTGCCACTGGAAGTACTGAAAAGCGTCGCCAAGTTATTGCCTTTAGAGTAAATTTATAAAACTTTATAAATTAGGAAATAACGTTGAAGAAATACTTTCGCCGACTTTTACGATAGATACCGCTACCAAGCAGGGTAATTACAAAAACGGAAAACGAGATAATGTCGTTTTCCGAAAACATCGCAAATGTTATGTTCTTTGATGAAGAGTTGAACTTTATAAAACTTGATATTGTACCCGAATGGCTGTTAAAAACTTTAGGAGATTTGGCACCTATGCTTTCACATTTGAGTGAGCACCAGATGACTGCCTTGATTAGGGTTCTTGAACATTTATGGTCCTGCGTAGATGATAGCGCTAGCCCTGCTTTGTCTCGGACACTGCTCGTCACGCTGACGATAGGCTTGCCATTGGTCGCAGGCCTGGCTTATCATGAGACCGACTCATCAGCCAATTGCCTCGGTGTTTGCCGTAGCAAGATTGTAGCAGCAGGGTAACTTCAGGGACAGGAACAGCGCTCAGAGTGACGAAAAAGAAAAGCCGCTCGATGGATATGATTTCTATCAAGTGGCTAGGCGGAGAGGGTGGGATTCGAACCCACGGTGAGCTTTCACCCACACACGACTTCCAATCGTGCCCAATCGGCCACTCTGGCACCTCTCCCTGGGTTGACCTATTATACTCGGCTGAGCCGAATTGTCCAGTCTCGGGAACTGGTGTGGCACTGCGGTGGACCCGGCCGAGAGCAAGGGCAGGCGCACGGGAAGTACCCCGCCAACGCCCCGCGGGAGGGCGCAGTTGCGATAGGGCCTGCCCTGTCATCGGCCGGCCGAAAGAGCAGGCAAATAGGCTGTCTTCGGTAGCATCGCGGACTCAACGAATCACTGGGCTTGTTGAAGGAGGCAGCACTGCACTGCATCCACACAGGACAGTACGTGGATCAACGAGACGGAGCAACCTCTCACGCGACGAAACTACTTGAATATAATTGGCCCCAAAAACTGGACCAGGTGCTCAGCCTGTTTTCGACACTTAACATGACGGAGGGCAGAGAAAACCAAGCCCTCGGTCAGAGGCGAAATCGCACCTTACCAATCGAGCCAGAACCGAGAGTTGCACGTCAGGCTATGACCGAGACGCCGAGCAGGCGTGATCCAGCAGCGGGCGCGCCAGGCATGAGGCACGGCCTCACGGGACAGGCGAACGCGACCGCCGTGACCACGGGAACAATGCGCCGGCCGGTGAAGACAGCCACCTGGACGCATCAGGCGTTTCGACGACGAACAACGCACAGTGTTGCCCCCACGCCCGATGGGACCCACTGGGGTAACGGACGGTCACGTGACCCGCTCAACCCGGCAGGAGTCGGAGACGAGCATAGTGCTCGGGCGCCGGCCACTGAAAGGCGGCCAAAACCTGCGCCTGAAAGGGTGTCGGTTCCGCCGCCCGCCGTTGGCGGCGACCGTCGGCCCAGATCAAATCAACCGCCTGGAGCGAACTGAAGCCCTGCCAGAGCCGGTCAGCGGTGAAGGGCAGCCCATGCTGGCGGCAGGCACGCTCCAAGATGGCGCGCACCAACAGGGCCAGGAGGGTGATGAAGACCAAGCCCTCGATGCGCTGGTCAGAGCGCACGAAGAGCGGATGGACTCGCAAGGGCCCCTTGGCGGTGCGGAAGCGTTTCTCCACCCGATCTTGACCTGTGAAGAGCGTCAAGGCGGTGGTCCCATCCAGATGGAAGGCATTGGTGGCCAGGGCGTAGCGGCCATCGAGGGCCTGCGCCTCAGCCAAGTGTGCTCGCTTGATCTGAAAGGGCAGTCTCAGGGCCTCATCCTCACCCTGCAGCTCAATCTGGACCAACGCCTTGGCCGGGTTGGCCTGTGTGAGGGCGGCCAGGCGCTGCTCGACATAGGCGCGCTTTTTGGAGCGCCGCGTGGTGAGCGTCTGCTAGATGGCATCAAGGCCGTTGAGCAACCGTTTCAAGGAGGTCTTGCGTTTGTGTTCATCCAAGCGCGGTTTGCCCGCGCTCTACACGACCAAGACGCGGTCCTCGAAGACCTGACCGTCATGGACGAAGGTGCAGGGACGCCGCACCCCTTGATAGGGCTCACAGCGGTCGTCACCAGCTTTGACACGCTGCGGGCGATAGCTCAAGAGGTGCCGCGTCAATTCCATGCCGCTCACACTGCGGAGGAGCTGATCAACCGCCGTACCGTTGGCCAGGGGCCCCAGGTAAGAGAGGTCATGGCGGTGACAGGCCGCCACCGCTTCGGGTGTCACCATTTTACAATCACTGACCAGCAGTGGGCGCAACCGCCGTTCCGCCAATTCTGGTCGTGACAAGAAGCGCACCCGCGCCCGCAGGTGCGGCAGCGGGCGGGTGCTATCGGCGGTGTTGCCCGGTACGACCGGATAGCGCACCGGGGCCGCGCCCTCATGGGTCACGTCGAGTTCCAAGTTGACCTGTTTGTTCCGGGGCGCTGGTCACGGCTGGAGCCGTAGGTGGCCAAGTCGCTGTCACGGTAGGCGCCCTCAAAGGAGATCGAGGTCACGTCCCAATGCAAGACGGTCAGGTCCAAGTCGTAGGTGGCAATCGCCCGACTGACCAACTGCGCCCACACTGCACCCAGGTGCGGGTGCAGCCGGTCCAAGGCACGTCCCAACCGGTTGTCGTACACCTCTGCGCTATTGCGGTTAGGACTGCGTAGCCAACTTCCGTTTTGTCTCTGCGAAGTGTGTTACGTTATCATTTTCGGGCTAAGACCAGGTGCGTTCTAAATGGGATGCACACCTCGCTCTCCGTCGTGTAGAGCTCGAGACGTTCGGCGACCTCCTGAATGACTTTCACCTGCACGAGTGGGGAAGCTGCGTTGAAGCCCGCTGCCATTGGCGTGGCGATGATGTGGCGGGGTACAAAATCTTTTAACTTTGGCAAGGCCAGGTTGAGCTGCTGAACTTTCATTTTTATGCTGTGAAATCCAGCCTCTGAGAGGACGCTGCGAATCTCATTGGCCTTCGACAAACCAAAGATGGCCATCAGCCCGGCAGCGGTATCCTGACTGATGTGCCGGGCAATGGTTTCGGTCAGGGCATGGAAATATGGGTTCTCTTGGATATCGCACCACAGGCTCAAGGCGGCGCGGCCATCAGGCTTTAGCACGCGGTGCATCTCTGCTAAAGCCGACCGTCTATCGGTCATGAACTGCAAGGACTGCGCGCACAAGACGAGATCCACCTCCTGATCCTCCAGCGGGAGTTGACAAGCGTTATTTTCGTACCACTCGATTGCAGTGCCATTGATGGTGGACAGCGATCTCGCCACCTCGATCATTCCAGCGTTCACATCAATCCCGATGACGCGTCCGGATGCGCCAACTTTTTCCGCCGCGAATCGAGCGGCAACGCCCGTGCCACAACCAACATCTAAGACGGACTCCCCTTCCCCAGGCTCCGCCCAATTCGCCAGAGCCTGAGCCGCCGGCCCGAGAATGGCTGGAACGAGGATTTGCTCGTATCGCTCCGCCGCTTCACGTGCCAATTGCCATTGTGTGGAAGTGATCATCAGTCAATCTCCTCATGCACACGCACGAACATCTGGACAGCATTCCCCCCGTTGAGCTCGAAAGTGACCCCGTACTCACCCACCTCCGAACCCGCTCGAAAGAAAGCGGTCAGCCGTGCAGTGGGTACCCCGGAAACGGGTGCGGGGACCGGAACAGAAGGGGCTGCGGAGAAAATTTCCTGACCGGAGGCTCCTGGAGGCGTATCGATGAAGAATTGGCCCACGCTATTTTCACCCTGTACCAGCAGACCATGCGTTGGATTGACCATGGAGAGGGTTACGCCTTCCATCGGGGCGCCGTTACGGTCCCAAAGCAAAAGATCATACGGCAGGGGTGCCAGTTCTCCCGGAGAAGTTTCCTGATAGATGGTGTTTGGGCTGCCTGGATTGTAGAAGCTCGTAACATTTATGCTCGGTCTGATCTGCGGGAGGATCTGGACCCGTCCCAGCCCCGTCTCAATCGCCCCATCTGCGCCTGTCTTTGCAAGCACCTGAATATCATAGAATCCTGGAGCCGGGTTTCGGAAGCCGTTCAGGATCAAATGAATTTGCTTGATTCCCGGACCGGGGAGCGGCGCGCCCGGGGTCAGGTCAACATTGGCAGTGATCACCATGATATGCGTGCCTTCCAGGGTCACGGAATATCGAGAGAGACCCTGCCCTGGCGGGACGGAGGGCAGGATCGGGTGCTGCGGCCAGCCTTGCAGTAAGATGGCAGAGTTGCACTGCAGGTTGCCCGGGACACAGGTCGGTGAGGTGAAAAAGTCCTGCGTGAGCAATCGGCCAGTGTTTTCAAACTCCTCAGGCAGGATCACCTTGATCGTCTTGCCGGCGAGTAAGCTTCGTCCGGTCACACTCGGATCGAGCGAAGTATCCAGGTCGAGCACCAGGTCCGTTGGGGCGCCGGCAACGTCGCCATCCGGCACGATTGGAGCTCTTGTGATTGAACCCACGATCCCGTTACCGGTATACACCTCTGTTGCGTCCCCGGTGGAAGCAAAAGCGAGGTCGGCGTCTGGACTCCAGCGATAGATATCGCCGGTGAGCGTGATCCACATAACCAAAATTAAGAGTGGGGTGATCAACACGACTGTCTTTTTCATCTTTCTCGTCCTTTCACAGCCATGGTCAGGACCATTTTGAATGGGATGCGCAATCCGCTTTCCGTAGCGTATCGCGTGCGCCGGTTGGAGACTTCTCGAATCATCTCCTGCTGCGTGGTATGGGATGCTACGTTGAAGCCACCCGCCATGGGCGTGGCGCTGACGTGCTGGGGTACGAAGTCTTCCAGAGCAAGCATCTCCAGATCGAGCTGCCGGATTTCGATATCGATGTACCTATAGCCGGCCTGTGAGAGCCAGGCGGGTCGGCTCAACCGAGTTGTTAGGCGGCGTCATTTCCTTGCCACAACTTGAGCGAGAACAACGCGGCCTTCAGCCAGGTTCCGGACCTGGTTGCGAGCCATGATCTGAAAGTCCGGACCTAAGAAGAGGTGGAAACCAAGGGGCGGGGGAGCCGTCTTCTGAAACCTGGCGGCCAGCTTGTCGAACCATTCGAGGGCAGCGGAAGTGGTGTCCACCCAGCTGATGATCCGAAACCCGCTGCGCTCGAGGAAATGGCGAAGCTCATCCGGGGTTGTCAGGAAGCTGATTTCCGGCGTGCGGGCCCATGGGACGGGAAAGAGGACTGGTGTAGTTGGGCCTGCAAGCACATCGTAAATGGCCAGGGTGCCTCCGGGCTTAAGCACACGGAACATTTCGCGGTAGAGCTTCGCTTTGTCCGGGATGTTCATGGCGGCGTGCTGACTCCAGACGATGTCAAATCCCGCATCAGGATAGGGAAGCTGGAGAGCATCACCCTGCCGGTAGTCAACGAGATCAGCCAAGCCGCAACGCGCCGCGAGCATCGTTGCTACGCGGCAATAGTCGTCGGTCAGGTCGATACCGGTGACTCGGCAGGTGAATTGATGGGCGATGCACCTGGAAGCGCCTCCCAAGCCACAGCCGACATCGAGGACATGGGTTGCCGAGGTGATCCCGGCCGCCCCAGCAAGCTCGAGGGTCGCTTCTCGGCCGCGAATATGGAACTCGTCGATCGGAGCGAGGTCCTCGGGCTTGAGATAGCTAACGTCCTTTCCAGCGCTGACGAGGGCATCGAGGATGATGGCTGCAAGATCGGTTGGGGCGTAGTGCTGCTTGACATGCTGATCTAAGGAACTTGAAGTCGACACCATTCCACCTCGCCGCTTCACAAAAGGCAGCCCGCCATCCGTGAGAACGCGGTGCATTTCAGATACAGCGGACTGTTTGTCATCCGGGAATTGCAGCGTCTGTGCGCAGAGCGCGACCTCCACTGTCCGGTCGCTCAGCGGGAGCTGATAGGCGCTGTCCACATACTAATCCATCGCAAATCCGTTTACGGGTGGTAATGATTTCGCCACCGCGATGCATGCCCGCGTTAACATCGATACCAACTACGTGGACGGAAGCGCCTGCTCGTTCCGCAGCTAAGCGTGCGGCGCCTGTGCCACAGCCGCTATCCAGCACTGTATTGGCCGTTTGGGGCTCACAATTTGTAAAATTCCTTCCGGCCAATCACCTGACAGTGTAGTTCGACTTGTTCGACAATAGAAGTTCAAGAAATGAACTGGACAATGATGGTCGGCATTGCTATGCTACTGGTATGAATAAGTATGGGCAGTACTGTCCGACCGCACGCGCGGTGGAAATCCTGGGGGACCGGTGGACATTATTGATCGTCCGCGATCTATTGTTGGGCGCGCAGCATTTCAATGAACTGGAACGCGGGCTTCCCGGGATTCCTAAAGCCCTCCTGGCGCAACGCCTGCGCCGATTACAGCAGGTTGGGGTCATTGAACGGTACGGGGATTCAAAAGAACGGAAGACTTGCTACCAGCTTACGCCTGCGGGACAGGAATTATTTCCAGTGATCGAAAGCCTCACCCGGTGGGGGGCCAAATGGGCTTTTAGGGAGCCAGAGCCCGCCGAGCTCGATCCGGTCTTGCTGCTTTGGTGGATGCGCAACCGTGTTAATCGAGAACGGTTGCCTCTCCAGAGAATTGTGGTGGAGTTCAATTTTCGAGAAGCACGGTCGGCGAAATATTGGCTAGTCCTGTCTCCGAAGGATGTTTCTGTGTGTCTCAAACATCCAGGCTACGAGATCGATATCCTGGTGACGACCGAGCTTGCCGTGTTATACCAGGTGTGGTTCGGGCGCATCGCGTTTCACGATGCGATCCGTGAACAGCAGGTTCAATTGGATGCCGCTCCGGCGCTCATCCGTGAGTTTCCAAAATGGTTCGCTTTGAGCCAGGCTGCCAGCATTGTTCGGGCTGTAGCGGCCACTTAATCCAAGGTACACCTGATATGAACACACGAAGCAGCGACTATAAGAACAATGGCTACTTCGTGTGTTCATTGGACGATACTTCTTGCACCAACCTTTTCAAAAAGAACGAGCGAAGGCCGGGTAAAAACATTACTTTCAAGAATTGTTTCGTCAGCCAGATTTGAAATTGGTTGTCGGGGACAAACGACTTCACCAGCTTGCGGGCTTGAAGTTGGCGTGCATTGATCTCCGGTTTCGTTTAATGAAGTCCTCGATCACGCTACAAGCGACGTAATAGCCTAAGAAACGGGTAAACTTGCGCTCGCTGCCCCAGAGCAGGTCCCAGACCAGGGAGTGAATGCCATCTGCGCCTATAAGAGCGTGTTTGGAAAATATTCATACACTTAGGCCGCCTGTTTCAGAGCCGGGCCCATCGATTCGGGAGGCCGCCTATCTTTGTACGGAATCGGAATATCCGCATTGTGGAGCAATTGACGCAGCATGAAATGAATGGAGGCGATGTCAATCATCGCTTCACTATTCCACCCATAACGCTCATAACCTTTGCTGAGACGCCGATAGCGATTGAGCCAGGCAATCGTGCGTTCAATCACCCGGCGATATTTTTGCACCACGAATCCCTTTTGACCTTCGGGTTTCTCGACAAATCTCGAGTTCGACGCCGAAATCTTCTTCGAATCACACTACCAAGTTGCCGCGATACCCTTGATCCGCCAGGATCTTCTTGATCGATGGATCAGCATTGAGCACCAGATCCAAGAGTTCTTCGCCGCCAAGCGCATGGGCAACCACCGGCAACATGGGGGCCGCCTACCCTCGCATGAGAGCCTCGTCTTTTGGCGCACGATTCCTCAGAGCCCCTCCGTGCGAAACCGGGAGTCTCCTTGGAGCTTCAGTAGAGGCGAGGCAATTCGCTATGTTCAGAATCCTTATGCTCGGCTCTGGCCTGTTTTGGACGCTCACCTACCTCCTCATCATCCGCCGCGGCGTTCTCGATAAGACCTACGGGATGCCGCTTGTTGCCCTGTGCGCCAATCTGTCCTGGGAGTTCATCTTCTCGTTCGTCCATCCGCACCCTTCCATCCAGCGCCCCGTCGACATCGTCTGGCTGGCCCTCGATGTGGTCATCCTGCTGCAACTGCTCCGGTATGGACCCCGCGAGTTCGCCGATTTATCGCGAGGGATCTTCTACTCAGCCTTCGGACTGGCTCTGGTGACGAGCTTCTGTTCGGTGCTCTTCATCTCGTACGAGTTCAACGACCTGGATGGGACCTACGCCGCCTTCGGGCAGAATCTGCTGATGTCGGTGCTCTTCATCGCCATGCTCTACCGCCGGCGGTCGTTGCGCGGGCAGTCGACCTGGATCGCCGTCTGCAAGCTGGTGGGGACCGCGCTGGCCTCCCTGGCCTTCTATCGGTACACCGCCGTGGCCGAACGGTCCATCCTGCTGTCTTTCCTCTTCGGCGCCATCCTTGTGTACGACTCCATCTACCTTGGCCTGGTCCTTCTCCTCCGGCGGGCGGCGGCAGCGACGCGTGAACCGGCAGCGGTCCAGGAGCACGGGGGCGCAAGGGCCGTGATTCCGTAGGGGGCGCATTCGCGGTGCCACGACACGAGGAGAGCGGTTGGGGCCAACCGCCTCCGTGATCTCCGGCGTAGCGTCGCACGTCAGTGCTATCATTTTGCCGGACATGCCTGGACAACCGATTTTCGATCAGGTACAATCGCGGCAGCGAGGTGTGACGACCGGCTACAAATGCAGGAAGGAATTGGGGTTGGATCAAGAGGCGGTACTTGCGGAGTTGGCGGAGCAGGTTCGCACCTGTACCAGGTGTCCTCTCCACCGCACTCGCACCCATGCCGTTCCGGGCGAGGGGCCGGTGGGTGCCCCGATCATGTTCATCGGCGAGGGCCCGGGGCGCGACGAAGACCGCCAGGGGCGGCCCTTCGTGGGCCGATCCGGCCAGTTGCTCGAGCAACTCCTCGAGGAGATCGGCCTCACGCGCGAGGACGTCTACATCGCCAACGTGGTCAAGTGCCGGCCACCCGACAACCGCGACCCGGACCCCAACGAGATCGCCGCCTGCAAACCTTACCTGGTCCAACAACTGAAGCTGGTAGACCCCGAGCTCATCGTTACCCTCGGACGCTTCGCCATGGAGCGCTGGCTTCCCAACGAGCGTATCACCCGCGCCCACGGCAAAGCCTTCCGCTTCGGCAAGCGCCTGGTGGTCCCGATGTTCCACCCCGCGGCGGCGCTTCGCAAGCCGGAGTGGGAGAAACTGCTTCGCGAGGACTTTGCCCTGCTCCCCGCCCTCATCGACATCGTCCGCCAGGTCGGGATCGGCGCAGATGTGCCCGCTCCCGAACCGACCACCGACGAGCCGCCGCCCGTACAGCCCACACTCCTCTAACACCCGCATCTCTCAATCAAATCGCAGACTTCACCTTGCAAACGAAAACCCTATGTAGAGACGGCCTGGTGGGCCGTCTCCCGCCAAAGCAGCTTACCCCGCCCTTCTCGGCCCGCCTGAACGCCGACACCTCCCACCACAGCGCCCCCCGGTGGACCGTCTCCCCCCCTCCCGTAGAGACAGCCCGGGGGAGACGCCCCACCGGGGCGTCTCTACGGGGTGTAGATCGCTTCAAGGAACCGCGTGGTGAAGGCGTCGTCCACGGTGATGGGCCGTGCCAGTCCCTGATACTTCAGCAGGATGTCGGCGAGTCCCTGCCACTGCTCGCGCGTTTGCCAGCCGAGCCCGTGCGCATCGGCCACCGGCGAATGGGCATCCTCCAGCTCGGTGTCGAGCATGGAGCGCATGTGGGCGGGATCGCTTTCCGGACCGGTGTACCTGAGGACGATCTCGACCGCCTCGTCGGGATGCGCCTCGGCGTAGGCGATTCCCTTCAGCGCGGCCTTCAAGAAGCGCTCGATGCGCTCCGGGTCCCGGGCGATGATATCGGGGGTGGTGACGTAGGTCAGGCCGAGGGTGGGCACGCCGAAGTCGGCGGCCTCCCACAGGCGGATATCCTGGCCCCACGCGCGGAGGAGATAGGGCTCGTTGGACTTGAAGACGGGGTAGACATCCACCTGGCCTTCGACCAGCACCCGCGGATCGAAGCCCACGTTGACCAGTTTGATGGCGTCAGAATCGGCGCCCGCGGCGTCCAGCAGCGCGAAGAGGTCGGGCGGTGGGGTCCCCTTGAACCCCACCGTGTGCCCCTCCCAGTCCTTCGGCGTTTCGAAGCCCTTGCGCGCCAGCGCGGCGAAGGCCTGTTGGCCCCGTTGCCCGATCAGCGCGATCGACACCAGCGGCAGGCCGGGGTCGGCCCGGCGTTGGAGCAGTACGGCCGCGTCTTGAGTCGTCACATCCACTTTGCCGGCGGCCAGCAGTTGGAGATGCTCCCCTTTTCCTGTCGAGTGCTCGATGGTGACATTGAGCCCGGCCGCGTCGAAGAAACCCTTGTCCTTGGCGACGTAGGCGCCCACGAAGGGCAGGTTCGCCTGGGGCTTGTAGCCCGCCATAAACATCAGCGACTTCGCCGCCGGCGTGCCGGTCGGAGCGGGGGCAGCGGACGGTGCGCTGCAGGCCGCCAGGCCCACCAGCAGTAGAATCGTCCAGAGGGGGCGGAGATGGTGTTGGTGCATAGAAACCTCGTGTGGTGTGGCGTTTGTCGAGATTGGGAGCAGGAGTGCAGAACTGCGTTCGTGCCCGCGGGATTCAGCAGATCTCACAGATGGTCTCAGTTCCCGCGACTTCCTCCGACGTCCTCCGGGTTCCTCCGCCAGAACAGAACCCACCGCTCGCCGGCCACTGTGACGGTGTAGAGTGCGATCCCCATGGAGGCCAGGCAGAAGATGGCGGCGAAGAGGGAGGGCATGTTGAGATTGGTGTAGGCCAGCCACATGATCCGGCCCAATCCGGAGGAGGCTCCGGTCCACTCGGCGACGACCGCGCCCACCAGAGCCAACGGCGCGACCACCTTGAGCGCCGCGAAGAGATAGGACCAGGCGGCGGGCCACCGGGCGTAGCGAAACAGCTCCCAACGGCTGGCATTCAGGGAATGGAAGAGATCCAACAGGGCGCTATCCACGGCGCGCAGGCCCGAGGCGACATTCACCAGCACCGGGAAAAAGGTGATCAATGCGGTCATGATCACCTTGGGCAGCGGTCCGAAGCCGAACCAGATGATCAGCAGCGGCGCAACCGCGATCATCGGCGTGGCCTTGACGAGGATCGCCAGCGCCAGGATGCCGCGCTCTAGCTGCGTCCAGAAGGTGACGGTGACCGCGACGAGAATGCCGACGCTGAGCCCGACCAGGAGCCCGGCCCGCGCCTCGCCGAGG
>DOUV01001012.1:0-766 GCA_003520455.1 Chloroflexota bacterium
ACTCCTTGACCGGCGCTCTAGCACCCGCGACCAGCAATAAGCCCCTGGCATCCCTTTCGGCCTTCAGGATCTGGACTTATGCCCAAGCGCCGCGCCTCTTCGCCAGTGGTGACCCAACGAAAGGAATCCGTGCGATCGCGCTCGGGCCGCCCCGCCGCGGACTAAGGTGCCCTCGAAGTCTGCCCGCCACCGAATCAACACCCGGTTGATCGCCGCAACAAATGGAATGATCTTCGATGAGTGGATGGCTCGTTGAAGATGGGGAGAGGGAGTGCCTGGGGATTGATGCGGACCCTGCAACGGGGAAACTGCCCGGCCAGCGTGGCCGGGCAATTGGGGAGGTAGAGCGTGCGGCAGCGCTCTTTCGGGGCGAGGTCTACCGCGGCTATATCCCGAGTAAGAAGTGCCAGTACTTCGACCTCAAGCTGCATCTACTCGTGACACGCCAGGGCGAACCCGTCGAATTCTTTCTCGCGCCCCCCGTCGTGGATGACACCGGGTTGGAGGTCTTTGACGTTGACCTGCCACCTGGCTCCGAAGTCTATGCCGACCACAGCTATACCCACGACGAGATTGAGGATCTCTCGCGCGAAGATGCTGATATTTACCTGCTCACCATGCGCAAGCGTAATTCCAGACGTCCGGTTCCGCCCCGGACGATCGATGTACAGCGTCTGTACCGCAACTTGGGTTATGTGTTACAGGAGTTACGCAGTGCTGCCAGGCCGACCAAAGTTCGTGACCCGTAGAAGCCGGATTTGGCTTG
>DOUV01001012.1:815-18235 GCA_003520455.1 Chloroflexota bacterium
AAGCGCGCACTACAAGCCGATATGTCTTTCGCGGCTCAATCCACCGCGGAAGTCCCGTTTATTACAAACAGCCGATCATATCGACTTGATCGAACTGGAGCCGCTCGCACCGCTACACAGAGTGTCCCACGCATCGACCTGGATTCTGTCCGTCGCTCTAGTCTGGGACGAATTCAGCAATCAGCTGTGCGACCACATCGGGGGTAACACCCGCCTCACGTTGCAGATCGGGAGGCAGCCACTCGCCGGCGCGGTCCGCGTCCCAGAGATAGGCTATCCCTGCGACAAGGCGCACCTGCTCGATCTGTTCATTCGTGAGTCGGTTGAAGAAGGACAGTTTGCGTTCGAAGATGGTGGTGAGCGCGGCAATATCGCCTGCAGCATCGTGGTGTTGCCAGTAGTCGTAGGCCGAAATGCCAACCTCAAACCCACGGGGAAAGACCTGTTCAGCTTCAAAGGAGACGACGAATTGGACGGCGCAGCTGAAGTCCGGCCGGCGCAGCGCGTTCAGCACGCCCTGTTCCACCGTCGCGCGCCGGTGCGCTTCAGCTGTGAGGTATCGTCGCGCCAGACGGCGCCCTTGTTTTGAACAGCGCCAGATCTGCAGACTCACGGGCGCCGTCTTCACGGGGTCCATTTTCATTTGCCTGGCAGTCAAACCATCCTGGCTTGAGGAGAGAGGAAGATCGCCTTCATCTTCCATGTGCTCAAGGCCGGAGCCCGCGACCGTTCCGGTCAGCCATTCCTGCAGACTCGTAGGCACCAGGCGCTCGATAGCCCGTTGCGGCGGCTCTCCCAGGGCCACTTCCCAGGCGTCGGAGCGATGAAACTCCTCGATGGTTTGGGGCGCGAGAAAACGACTCAAAAGAAGCAGGCGTGCGGAGCGGCGACCGGTCGTTCAGGTTGGAGAATACTGCTCTGATGGTATGTTTGCCGCGGTGATAGACGCACACTCCGAGGCAAACACACGCGACAGCCACGAAAAGCAGCAATACGATTTCTACCACGGTCACGCCCCGTCCCTTGGTCTCCAAATCCGTATCCTGCCACCCTTTTTCTGGCCACCCTCTGCTACCATCACGTGGCGGTAGTGTAACTGGCGCGGCGTGAACGACCTGGCAGTCTCTTCGGCTCCATAGGGCTCGTCCTCGCGGTCCTGATCCCTTGGTTCATCGATGGGAAAAGCTGGCGCACTGATGAGGAGCCACAACGCCAGGAGACCGTAGACGAGCACGATGAGGCCGAGTTGCGCGAAGAGGTGGTGGCCTGGCGGGGCGAACAGACGGCGCTCGCGCACGAGCAACCCCAGAATGAGCAGCATGAGCATATCCAATACCAACCGGTGCGGGCTGCGATGCTTATGCACTGTCTCTTCTCCGATCTTCGTCATCCGACGGTGGAACGTCAGCGATGCTGCGCCTGGTTAGATGTGATAGGGGACGTCGATGACGACGATGTCGCGCGTGTTGCGCAAGCGGAAGCGCAGGAAGTTGGCGGTCTGGTTGTGCAGTAGATGCTCCACAAGGGAGCCCGGAACAAACTCCGGGATGACGACGGTGGTGAGTTGGCCGGGAAACTCCTCGTGGTTGACCTCCTCGATGTACGAGACGAGTGGCGTGAGAATATCTCGGAAGTCGTACGGGATAAGAACCAGGTCGACGTCGCCTGTAGTTTCAGGGAAGCGGTTCCAGCGCTTGAGGAGGCGCTCCTCGCTTTCCGCACTTGTCACGACGCTGACGGCCCGGACGTCTCGCGAGAACCGTTTGGCGTACCTGAGGGCCCTGAGAGTGCCTCGATGGACGTCGGCGATGGGGACGATGACGACGTCAGCGACATCCGACAGGTCGGCCGGGGTGAGATCGCGCGTCCGAAGGCTCTCGGCGACCTGGGCGTAGTGGCTGCGGATGGCGCGGAAGAGCAGAATCAGAAGCGGGATGGCGAGAACGATGATCCAGGCGCCCTCATGGAATTTCGTCGCGACGAGAATGATCAGGACGATGAAGGTGGTGACAGCCCCGAAGGCGTTGACCGCCCGCTTCCACCACCAGCCACGCTCGTGGTGGATCACCGTCTCGCCAGTGTGCCGCTCCTCTCCCGCCGGGACCTGAGCCACTTTCCCCATCAGGATGACCATCCCACTCTGTGAGAGGGTGAAGCTTGTCATCACGCCCAGGGCGTAGAGCGGTAGCATAGCGATCTCATCGGCCCGGAAGACGATCACGAGCGTGGCGGCGAGCGCCGTCAGCACCAGGATGCCGTAGTTGAACACCAGCCGATCACCGCGGTTCTGCAGCCAGCGGGGGAGGAAGCCATCCCGTGCCAGGAACGAGCTGAGGCGCGGGAAGTCCTGGTAGCCGGTGTTGGCCGCCAGGAAGAGAATCAGCATGGTGAAGAGTTGCACCCAGTAGTAGAGGAGTCCGCGACCGGTCACGGTCCGCGCCATCTGAGACAGGATGCTTTCAGCCTCTTCCGGCACCAGGTTCAGGTGGGTGGCCAGAAATGAGATCCCGGTAAAGAGAGACATGGCCATGACTCCCATCACGACCATCGTCTCAGCAGCGTTTTTCGATTCGGGCGGTTTGAAGGCCTGCACGCCATTGCTGATGGCCTCGATACCTGTGAGGGCCGTCGTACCAGCGGCGAATGCTCGCAGGATGATCCAGGTAAAGGCAAAGGTTGAGAGCGGCCCGACCGATGGCTCGACCGGGTGGGCTGGCGATACCAGCGGATTGGCACCGAAGAGCCCAAGATACCGGACGAGCCCAATGACGATTACAATGAGCACGCCCCCGACGAAGGCATAGGTTGGGAAGGCGAAAATGGTGCCACTCTCGCGGACCCCACGCAGGTTGGCCCAGGTGATGAGGGCGATGGCGAGCAAAGCCAGCCACACGCGATACTCCAGGACGGCCGGGAAGGCCGAGGTGACCGCCCGCACTCCCGCCGAAACGGACACCGAGACGGTCAGCACGTAATCGGTGAGGAGCGCCGCCGCGGCCAAGAGTGACGGCAAGGTCCCAAGGTTATCTTTGGTGACCGTATAGGCACCACCGCCCTCAGGGTAGTGCAGGATCGTCTGGATGTAGCTAAAGACGACGATCAGCACCAAAAGAGCAATCGCCACCGCGATGGGCAGCGTCAAGGCCAGGGCGCCGCTGCCCAGGACGATGAGGATGCTCATGATGGCTTCGGTGGCGTAGGCGTTGCTACTGATGGGATCGGAGGCAAACACCGCGAGCGCCCGCACCTTATCGAGCCGCTCGTGAATCTCCCGGCTGGTTGGAAATGGTTCGCCGATCAACAAACGCTTGACAGTTGTAAGATTCATGCGATGGAGCCTCTGGGCTGTCGAGAATAGAGATGGGGTAGCTTCTCAAGAATCCTGGGGGAAGGGGGCTGGCCCGCGGCGCCGCTCCACGCAAACCCCACTCCGTGCTCGCTCGCCGACACGTTATGAAAGGAGACGTGCGAGGCCGGTCGGACTTCCGAAGTCTCCGATCACGCGCCCCGGCGACGACTTGACCAATGTTTTAGTATAGTGGAAAGAACGGCAGGCAGGGATCAAGAAACTGTCAAGAGGGAGGCGTCATATGAGACGGGGGCATCGTGGCGTGGGCCAGGCCTACGCGCGGGGACGATGCGCGGAGAAGTTTGCCTCAGGCCGGAATGCGTAAACGGTAGCCGACACCAGGCTCAGTGATGATGTACTGCGGGCGGGCCGGTTCCGGCTCGAGTTTGCGGCGGAGGTTACTCACGTTGACACGCAACAGGTGGACCTCATCCTCATAGCCGGTCCCCCACACCTGGCGCAGGAGTTGCTGGTGGGTCAGGACTTTGCCCGCCTGCGTCACGAGCACGCGGAGGAGGTCGTATTCGGTCGGGGTCAGTTGGACCTCCGACCCGGCCATCGTGACCAGGCGGCGGCCCAGGTCAACCACTAAGTCGCGATTCGTAACAACCGGCTCGGTGGTGGGTTGGGTGACTCGTCTCAGCGCCACACGGATGCGTGCCAGCAACTCCCCAACGCCAAAAGGCTTGGTCAGGTAGTCGTCCGCACCGGCATCCAGGGCCGCAATCTTGTCCACCTCGTGTTCGCGGACCGACAGGATGATAACGGGAATCTGCGACCATTCCCGAATGCGCTGTGTGATCTCGACGCCATCAATATCCGGCAGCCCGAGGTCGAGGATGATCACATCGGGACGGTTCGCACTGACGGCCGCGAGCGCCTCGCGACCGTTCGTCGCCTCGAAGACCGTGTAGCCGTTGACGGTCAGAGACGTGCGCAGGAAGCGCCGGATCGGGCGCTCATCGTCGACGACTAAGATGCGGGACGTTGTCTCCGTCACGCGTCCACCTCATTTTGGCCGGGTCGTAGATCTCGGAGCGGCAGGGAGAAGGTGACCTGTGTGCCGCCGCCACCGCGCTGATGCGCCCGGATCTGCCCGCCGTGGGCCTCCACGATCCCTTTGCTGATCGACAAGCCAAGCCCGGTCCCACTCATGCCCGTCCCCTGTGGCACGCGGTAGAATTTGTCAAATACCCGCTCGAGCGCCTCCGCGGGAATCCCAATCCCACGGTCGGCGACTTCGACCTCCAGAAAGGGCCCCACGACGTTGGCTCGTACTGTAATTGGTGAATCGGCCGGTGAGTACTTGAGCGCGTTGTCGAGCAGATTGACCAGGACCTGCGTGATCAGGACGAAATCCATCGGCACGAGGGGCAGGGTTGCGGGAACATCGACCTCGAGCGGCCGGGTGCGAAGCCGATCGCCAAGCTGGGAGAGGGCAACGCCGGCGAGGTCCTGCACATCGCAGGGTTTACGGACCACGCGCATGGCGCCAGCTTCCATGCGGGTCATGTCTAGCAGGTTGCCGACCAACCGATTGAGTCGCTCGGCCTCTTCGCTCGCTGTTTCGATCAGGTAGTGGCGCGTCTCCTCGGTGAGGATCGCCTCATCCTCGAGCAGACTGCTGAGGACACCGGTAATCGAGGAGAGCGGCGTCCGCAGATCGTGTGAGATTGAGTTGAGCAACGCCGTTTGGAGCTTCTCGGTCTCGTGCAGCAACTGTGCCTGGCGCGCCTGCTCGGCCAGTTGGGCTCGTTCGATCGCCAGGGCGGTCTGGCTGGCGAAGGCTCCGAGCAACGCTCGTTGCTCGCTGGTTAGTGGCTTGTCTCCATCGCCTGGATTCACCCCCAGGACGCCGACAACCCCAAGCGGGGTTTTGAGCGGGAAATAGCATGCCGCCAGCGGTCCCGTGCTGGGCGTCTGTCCGTCTACTTGTTGGTCTCGAAAGGCGCGTGTTGCTGCTTCGCGTTCCCTCTCATCCAGTTGCATCTCTCCATCGAGGACTTGCCGGACAAGGCGATCACCTTCAGGGAGGAAAAGCGTGACCTCGTGGTTGAATATCCGGTTGACATGAACTCGTACGGCCTGCATGATCGTCTCGAGATCGCCGGCCGCGGCCAGGTCGCGGCTCAACGAGTTGAGCGCAGTCGTCTGTGCTGCGCGCCGCTGGGCGAGATCAGTCTGATCACGTGCCTCGGCCACCAGCGTACTAATGATCAAGCCGACACTCAGCAGACCGGCGAAAGTGAGCAGATACTGGGCGTCGGCAACGACAAAGGTGAGACGCGGCGGCACAAAGAAAAAATTGAAGCTCAGCACGCTCAAAAAGGCAGCGACGATGGCAGGTCCGCGTCCCAAGCGTATGGCGGCGATGACGACAGCCAGCAAATAAAGCATGACCAGGTTGGTCGGGGCAATGAAGGGGCGGATCGGTTGACCAAGAAGAGAGGTGCCGGCGACCAGGGCCGCACTTTGGAGATAGCGCCGCCAGGGCCGCTGTGGTGTGACTGTGACCGGCGTAGGGAGCGGCGCTTTCCCACGCGCACTGCTGATGACGTAGAGATCGGCTGTCTGTGTCCGCCGGCTCATCTGATCGATGAGCGAGCCACGGAGGAAGTCGACCACCCGGGGGCGTAGCGGCTTCCCGACCACAATCTTCGTGATGCCGTGGTTGCGAGCATAGGTGGCGACTGCCTCAGCGATACCCCGGCCCGATAGAACCACCGCCGTTGCCCCTCGCTCTTCGGCCAACTGCAGAGTACGCCCTGCTCGTTCGCGCTCGAGCTCCGAAAGGCGCGCATGGGCGGGGGTTTCGACGTACACGGCGTGCCACTCGGCGCTCAGCTGGTGCGCCAGCCGCTCTGCCGACCGCACCAATCGCTCACTCAGAGGACTCGGGCCGACACAAACGAGCAACCGCTCTCCGGCAAGTCTCGGATTCGGAGCCGCGTCCACTTCTGTATCAGCATGCACTGGTAGATAAGCTGGTGTCATGGTGACTGGGCAAATCGCTTTCCGTGAATGGTATTTTGGTGTGGCCGTTCCACTGCCAAGGGGTTTCTTCTCCAGTTGCTTGCTCGGTTCCCTTCGTGCAGCGCGTGCTTCCCGGTAATATAGTACCCCAAAATACCTCAGCGAAGGGACAAGAGCATGAGGTGGCGCGTCAAGAAACCATCAAGACGGGTTGTCGAGCAGTGCCAGCATCTGCTCGACTCTGGCGCGCGGTTCGGGCTGCCCGTTGGCCAGGACGGTGGTGCCGGTATCTTTGCTCCGCGGTGACCAGCGGCCGGAGCGGCTCGGCCGGTGTCAAGGTTTCGGCCAGCTCGCGCGCCGGGCGGCCAGGCGCGGGGGTCAGGTGTGAGGGCGTCGAGCTCGACCTCCCACTCGGCGCGGTCTGCTCGGGTGTTGTTGCTGTCATTGGTGGTGTTGGTTTATTATGTTGCGTCATTTCTGGCCATTTGCGCCCCGAATTGGCCCTGCTGGGGGGCGCTTGCTGGAGGACGAGGTCCCATCATGCCGCTTATCGCGCCAACTTATGGGGCGTCCCTCCCAGTCCATCGCACCCCTCACACCAACGACGAGCCCGGGCATGCCGCGCTGACATGCCAGGAATAACAAAGGCGCCGGGTTACCGCCGGCGCCCTGCGCGGTCGTGAGCGGACTACGAGGGCTGCCCCTCAAGTTCGCCTTCCGTGGCCATCCAGCTCACGGTAGCCCCTGAACAATCCGCTCCATTTCCTCTTCGCTGAACGCACGCATTGTCATGGTGCGCACGTTGCCCTGCATCCCGGCGGCTAAAAGCTGCCGGGTCGCCGTCTCCTCGTCTGGGGCTTCGGAGACGACCACCAAGTCATACGGACCAAGCGTCCACCAAACGCCGATCCATCGCCCGCCCGCGGCCTGAGCCGCTTGGGCCGCATCGCGCGCTCGAGTGACCGTGTCCTTGACATTGCGAATGCCCTGCTCCGTAAAGTTGAGCAGCGTGATGTATGCCGGCATATTGTCACCCTCCTGGTGGGGACTGGCTTCAGCACCGCGCTGAGGCCAATGACAGCGGGGGCGGCAACGATGGGGTACAGCGAGGTGTGATGAAGGAGCAACGAGACCGGGCGAGAGGCAATCATCCCCGCACGGGTAGTATAGGACAGATTCCACCGGGGTCAAGCCCCGACCGTGCCAAAGCAGGGCTTCTCAAAAGTTCTGTTAGCCTGACAAACTGAACACCCAGAGGGCCTTGTTGAGCCCTGTTGCAGCGGGTCATTGCTCGCGACACATCGATGAGTGGCCACTTTCGGCACGTCCAAGGCCTGCTCGGCGCTTCGTGCGCCCGGCAAAGGACACGAGAGCCTGACTTTTGAGAAGCCTTGGTGCCAAAGAATCCCTTCGTGCACCCCTGAGCCTTCAACGATCGGGCTCAGCCCGTTGAAACTGGCCTTTTACCGGGGCGGCGAAGGGTTCTGCCCGATTCAACGCATGAAGTGCTATTTGTCATAGACTCTGATTACATCTCCCCGGTGACGATGCGTTTTTGAAGGCTACTCTAAGTCATAGGGGGCTGATCCTCTCTTCCCAGACGCTCCTCTTCACGACTCCCTCGGTACAGCCTTCCTCCTTTACCCTCCGAGTGTCCGAACAGGACCGGGAATACGGGGACCTCTCGAACACTCGAAAGGAGGGCAAGTCTGATGACAATCATTGCCGGCATCGTGATTGGATTGCTACTGACGATCCATGGGTTGCCCATTGGAACGTCACGACTTGGCGCGCCTATGAAGGACAGAAGAAAGGGGCTCTCATGTCCAAGATTGATACGCTCGTGCAAGACTTCCTCGCTCAGAAAAAGATCGCCGTCGTCGGCGTTTCGGACAAACGCGAGACGGGCTGCAACCTGGCCTACCGCAAATTCAAGGAGGCGGGATATGCCGTCAGCGCGGTCAACCCGCGTCTTGCGACCTTTGAAGGTGATCCGTGCTATCCGGACCTGAAGTCGATTCCCAAGAAGCCGGATGCTGTTTTTATTCTCGCCAATCCCAACGTCACCGAGCAAATCGTCCAGCAGTGTGTTGATCTCGGTATCCAGCGGGTCTGGATGCACTGTTTGATGGGCACAAAGCCCGGTTTGGCGGCGGGGATGACCAGCGTCTCACAGGAGGCGGTGCGTATGTGCCGCGAGAATGGGATCACGGTAATCCCTGGCTCGTGTCCGAATCAGTTCCTGAAGCCGGATTTCGGTCACGCTATGATGCGGGTGATATTTCGCACCCTTGGTTTTCAGAGCATCAACTAGCGTGACGGCCAACAAAGCCGCAACGTGAACCAATATGCATAATCTCAGGAGATCCTGTGATGAGTAGAATCCTTGTTGCCTACGCCACCATGGCCGGTTCGACCGCCGAAGTCGCCCAGGCAGTGGGTGAGGAGATCGCCAAGAGCGGATTGCAGGTGGATGTCCTGCCCCTCAGCGAGGTCAAGGACCTCGAGGCCTATGACGGCGTGGTGGTTGGAGGACCCATGATCGTGGGCTGGCACCGCGCTGCTGTAAGATTCCTTAAGAAACATCGGGATGCCTTTCAGCGGGTCCCTCTGGCAGTATTTGTCACGGCGATGAGCCTGACGCGGACCGGCGAAACGAGCGTGGGCGGTGTACCGGTTTACGTGGACGAAAAACTGCCCAAGCCGCCTGAAAAAGAAGGGAGCCTGAGCCTCAGAGAACGCTATGCCAGGCTCTCGAATTACCTCCAACCCATTCTCCGGGCGACCCGTCCGGTCAAACCGGTGAGCATCGGGATATTCGGCGGCCGGCTGGAATATGGTCGCTTGAAATGGTGGGCCGTGTTGTTCGCCATGTTGATCATCCGGGCTCCAGCCGGAGAGCGGCGAAATTGGCCGGCGATCCGGGCGTGGGCGGCGAGGCTCCCGGCGGCATTCCAGCTCGAGACCACGAAAGCCGATGTGCGGAAGCAGGCCACTTGACAAAGCGGCGGCCAGGTCGAAGCAAGCTCACAGCATACCCCGGCTGGTCGTCGTCGCAGCAATGCAGATCCCCGTCTGAGCGCGCTCCAAGAGCCAATCTGGCTCCGGCCGGACGTAAATCACCCGGTACAGCTTCCTGATTGGTCGCCGGGCATGTGGTTTCGCCCTCATGGTCTCGTGTCGCTTCATCCTCTGAGTATACCGCTGAGAGCACGCCCAGTGGGGCGAGAACAGCCTGGCCCTTTCCTGGCTACCCCGCCTCCGCCCGGCGGTGTTGAGCACCCGCTTCTCGTCCAGGTCGTACACGATGCCGGCTGTCATCTGGCGGCTAGTTGACCCAATCCACAACTTGTTCGTCTGCGAATTCATAGCGCAGTGGCATCTCCGCAGTCACTGTCTGAAGGATCGGGTGCTGATCCGACCCATCGGCATTCATCACGTAGAAGCTCCACGCACCGTCGCGATCCGAGAGGAAGAGGATCTGGCTGCCGTCAGGGCTCCACGTCGGCGTAACGTTGTTGGCCGGCGTTGCCAACGGTTTCGATTGCGTGAGGCGCTGCCGGACTCCGGTCTGGAGATCAACGCGGTGAATTTCCCAGTGGTCGTGCTGGCGATACATCGTCAGCAGATAGCGGCCATCCGGCGAGATCTCGGGGTCCTCATCGTTGGTGTCGCGCGTGACGGCATTGATGTATGGCAGGTGATCGTCATAGCCCAGCGTGCCGGTACGGTCGGTCTGGTGCAGCCCCTTCTCGTCGGCGTAGACGATGTGCTCGGAGTCCGGGTACCAGGCCGGTGTCTTGGAATGCGGCCATGTGGGGAGATCACGAATGCTGCCATCGCTCAACGTCACAGCCACCAGGTAGGCCTCTTCATCGGGCCGCACTGTAAAACAGAACTTTTTGCCGGAGCGGGTGACGCACTTTTCGTGCTCGCCGTACGACCACTGGCGGTTCGCGAACACAATCGTTTCCCCGTCTGGGCTCCACTTTTGGCGAGCGCGTCTCGGACGCATCGTAGAGGCGCGTCACGTTGCTTCCGTCGGCGTTCATCACATAGATGCCGCGCGGCTCATTCCAATCGGCGTAGGTGATCTGCTCACCGTCAGGGGACCAACTCGGATCGATTCCGGCGCCGACCTGGCGGAGATCGGTTCCATCCAGGTTGACGGTGTAGATCGGCCCACCGCTGGCCTGCTGAAAGACGAGCTTGCCGGCAGGCGCATCGGCCGCTGCAGTGGCAACCGGCGGGAGCAGCAGCGCGACAATGGGCAGAAGTTGCAGCAGTGATTTCAAAAAGCGTTTCATAGGAGCTTCCCTTCTCCAAAAGCGGATGCAGGACATGCTGAGTCCTTATTCCGTAGCCTGCCCCGTTTTCGCCTTGAGCAACTGAATGACAGCTTCTGTCGTCAAGCGGTCCATCATCTCGCCGCCTCGGGCGCTTGCTCCAGCAGGTGGTGTCCTGGAGGCATTCGCAGCGCCCGCACTCCCCGGGCCGCCCAACAACTCAGGACCACCACCGCCTGGCGGTGGCACGCCCGGTACGAAGCCGCCACCCTGACGACCCTCACCGCTCTGGGCAGCCTGACCGTTCTGATTACCTGAGCCGAATGCAAGGCCGCGTTCTTGGCGGATTGTCTGCACGTTTTCGAGCGTCAGATCCATCTTGTCGATCGCCTGGCGCTGCTCGGTGGTCATCGTCGCTTCGATCTGGTTGACCAGCGCCGTCCGCTCGGCCTCTGCCGCGTTGGCGCTCTCGTCCAGGGCCTGCGCCGCCTGCCACAGGGGGAGGAGGTCCGTCGCTTGCACCTGGTCCACCGCCAGGTCCGTCCCCTCAAGTTGGAGGGTGCCCAGCGCCAGGTGCGTTCGCCTGGAGAGCGCCCCCGCCCCTGCCGGTGTCTGCGAGCCCGCGGTGGTTGTGCCGGTGCTCGCCGGGCCAGGTGCGAGGGGCGAGGTGCAGGCTGTTGAGGCCAGGAGGAGCAGCAGCAGGCCGAGGAGGAGTAGGATCTTTTTCATCTTCATGGTGTGCCTCCAGAGAAGAACAAACCGGAAACGGTCGGGGCGATCCCCGCGACCGTCTTACTCGTGCCGCAGGGCCTCGATCGGGTCGAGCTGCGCCGCCTTGTTGGCCGGGTAGAAGCCGAAGAAGATCCCGACCGCCGCCGCCGAGCCGAAGGCCAGCAGGATCGAACCGGGCACGATCACGGTCCGCATGTCGCCCATCGTGCCGAAGAGGAGTGCCCCCGCGACCCCGGACAGCGCGCCGACCAGCCCGCCCACCAGGCTGAGCATCAGTGCCTCGGCCAGGAATTGAAGGCGGATATCGTTTGGCGCGGCCCCCACCGCCTGGCGGATGCCGATCTCCCGCGTCCGCTCGGTGACGCTCACCAGCATGATGTTCATGATGCCGATGCCGCCGACGAGCAGCGAGACCCCGGCCACCCACGCCAACAGGTTGCGGAAGGCGGCGGTGGTGGAGCCCTGCGCCTCGATAATGTCCTGCTGCGTTTGGAAGGTAAAGGGCAACTCGGCTACCCTGACCCCCTTGGCCGCGGCGAGCCTGGCCTGCAACTGGGTGATGACGCGGTCCATATCGGCGTCTGGCGCGACCTGCACGTAGATGAGCCGCAGCTCGTTCCCGGCAAAGACGGCGAACTGGGTGGGGAGGAACTTCTTGAAAACGAGCGTGATCGGCGTGTAGAGCTGGGCGTCGAAATCGGTATTGCCCACGACCCCCCGCTCGGCGGCGACGCCGATGACCGTCAACTGCGTCGTGCCCGCGGTAATCGTCTGGCCGATCGGGTCGGCGGCGCCGAACAGATTCCGCGCCAGGCTTGCTCCCAGGACCGCGACCTTCGCACTGCGCTCGACCTCAGTGTTGTTGAAGTAGCGCCCGGTGGCGATTTCCAGATCACGAACCGAGGGGAAGCCGGCCGACGTGCCAAGCAGCGGCACGTCGCTGAGGGTCGTGGTGCCCCTTTTCACCGTGGCCGAGGTAAATCGGTCCACCGCTGTACCGGTGACGCCCTGCACGCTCTCTACGAGCGCCAGGTCTTCGTAGAGCAGGCGAGGGGTATTGTTGTCGAAACCACCGGGGCCGGGGCGTCCAAAGGAGGCTTGAATGAAGATCAGGTTCGTGCCCAGCCCCTCGATCTGCTCGGCAATCGTGGCTTCCGTACCGGCGCTGATGGCGATCATGACGATGACCGCCGCCACGCCGATGATCACGCCCAGCATCGTCAGCAGCGAGCGCGCCTTGTTGCGGACAACGCCCTCCCAGGCGACGGAGAAAATCTCGAGTGGGTCGAGTGTCGTGCTTGCCGCAGGTGTCCGTGGCGTGCGTTGCCCTGTCGCGGCCTCGCGTCTCGCTTCGATTGTCGTTGTCATGGTGACCTCCCGTCCGAGACAATCCTGCCATCGCGCAGCACGATCGTCCGCCCGGTATATGCCGCCATCTCCGCCTCGTGCGTGACCATCACGATGGTACCCCCACGTGCGTGCAGGTCGTCCAGGAGCGCCACAATCTCCTGGCCGGTCTGCGTGTCCAGGTTGCCGGTCGGCTCGTCGGCCAGAATCAGCGCCGGGTCGTTGACGAGCGCACGCGCAATCGCGACCCGCTGCCGCTCCCCGCCGGACAGTTCCATCGGCTCGTGATGCGCCCGGTCCGCCAGCCCGACCCCTTCCAGCGCCACCATTGCCCGGTCGCGGCGTTCCGCCTCCGTGAGGTGCCCATCACGCTTGTAGGTCAGCGGCAACATCACATTGCGCAGCGCGGAGGTCCGCGGCAGCAGGTTGAACGACTGGAAAACGAAGCCAATCTGCCGGTTACGGATGGCTCCCAGTTGTACCCTGTCTAGCGTGCTAACATCCTCCCCGTCGAGGATATAACGGCCGGAGGTGGGGCGGTCCAGGCAGCCGATGATGTTCATGAACGTGCTTTTCCCCGAGCCGGACGGTCCCATGACCGCCACGAACTCCCCCCGCTCGATGTGGAGATCTACCCCTGCCAGGGCCGTTACCTGGACCGCGCCCATGCCATAGACCTTCGTCAGGTCGTGCGTTTCAATAATTGGTGTCATGGCTCAACTCCTTCTCGCCGAGCCGCGGCCAGCTACTGGGTCGCGACGATGCCAGTCGAGACGACCTCGCCTGCGCTCAGACCCTCGGTGATCTCTGCGTAGATCAGGTCCATCAGGCCGACTTTCACCTGGTGCAGCGTGAGCTGGTCGCCTTGCACGACGAAGACGGCGTACTGTCCGGGGGCGATCTCGCGCAGCGCCTCGACCGGCACCAGCAGCGCGTTCTCTGCCCGCCCGCCGATGAGGTCGACCGTCGCGTTCATGCCGACCGGGAGCGTCTGCGGCCTGGCAAAGGAATCGGCATCCAGCTGCACCAGCGCGCGCACGGTCGTCACATTGTTGATGACGGTCAGCTGCGGGTCCACTTCCACCACGTGGCCTGTAAAGGTCTCGTCCGGGTAGGCTTCGAACGTGACCTCAGCCTCGTAGCCAGTTGCGACCTTATCCAGATCGCTCTCATCCAGGTAGGCTTCGATCAACGGCTGTGCCAGGTCGGCGAGCGTAATGAAGGGGTCGCTGGCGGTCTCGCCTGCCTCGGCGTTGATTGCCATGACCGTGCCATCCTGGGGGGCCGTCAGTTCCGTCTGCGCCAACTCGTGCTGGGCCTGTTCGAGCGCGATGCGCGTCTGCTCGACTTGCGCCTCCGCGCTCTTGAGCGACGCGGCGCTCGGGCCGTTCTTGAGCTCGTCCAGCGCCAGGCGCGCCTGCGCCACCTGAGCCTCGGCCGCGGCGACCTCCTCAACGGTGGCCTCCGCATACAGCTCGTCCAGCGTGGACTGCGCCTGGACGACCTGCGCCTCGGCCGAGGCGATGGAGACGGCCTGGTCCGCGTTGTTTTGCAACGCCGCCAGGTTGGCGCGGGCCTGGTCGACGGCTGCCTGGGCCGAGGCGAACTCCGCTATGGTCGGTCCGGCAGCGACGGCGTCGTACGCGGCCCTGGCCGCATCGTAATCAATGGTGGCGTCCTGCAAGGCGGCCGCCTGGGAGCTTGCGGCAATGTCGTTGCGCCATGCGACCTGATCATAAGCCGCCTGGGCTTCCTGCACGGCAACGGCGGTCTTTTGCAGCGTTGCCGTTGCCTGGGCGAGTTCATTCGCATCCGGCCCGGCCTGGAGCGCCTGCAAGCCGGCTTCCGCGGCGTGCAAGGACCCCTGTGCTGCCGCCACCTCGTTGGGGTCGGTCCCCGTTTGCGCCTGTGTCAGCGCGGCCTGGGCGCTCCGCAGTGAACTCTCAGCGGCTGCCACCTCGCTCTCGGACGGCCCCGCTTGCAGGCTCAGCAGTGCCGCCTCTGCGCTGCGGAAGCTCGCCTCGGCAGCGGCGACCTCGTCCGCGGACGGCTCGGCAGTCAACTCGGCCAGTGCAGCCTCCTGGATGATTAGGGCCTGCTCCGCCGTTGCGACCGCCTGGTGGGCAGCCGTGTCGTCAAGGCGCGCCAGCGCCTGACCGGCCTTGATGGTCTCTCCCACCTTCACCAGCACCTCGGCCACCGTTCCCGACTGTTGAAAACTCAGGTCAATCTGCGTGGCGGGGATGACTGTCCCTGCGCCAGTGGCCGATACGACTAGCGAGCCCACCCGGACCGTTGCCGTCTGCAGCTCTTCGGGCGCCTCGCCGGTCTGGGCCGATACTCGGCTCGTGCGGTAGTAGACATAGCCGCTCGCGATGGCAAGGCACAGCGCGAGGGCAAACAACCATGGGCGCTTATTCCGAAGCATCTGACGCCTCTCTTTCCGTATTCAGGTGTGTAGCCCCGGCATATCACCCGGGATCTGGCACCTGTTTATGTTCATCGGAGACAACTTCAGCGTAGGGCAAAGTTGTTCAGACAGTGTGAAGGGCTGATAGGGAGATTGTTTAGATTTTCACGAACTCTCTGGTCCGCCGGAGTCCACATGAAACGCTAACGGCTTCTGAACAATTTCCTCACAGCTTCGCCGTATTGTCAGGCGTGTGGCCGAAACAAGCCTGCTTCTGTGCTGCGGGATGAAGTGCTCGACCTCACGTGTGGCATTTCGTTTCGCGGCGGACAACCACCGATACGGCAGAGGAGATAGCAAGATGAGAGTGAATCTCAATACTGGACGGCGGCTGGTCATCGTCCTCGGTCTCGCATTCAGCATCGCGGCCTGCGGCGGGTCCAGCCTCCCGCCGACGGATGCACCCGATGCGCCTGTCGTAGCGGCGACTGAAGTGACGGTCGCTGAGCCCGCGGACGTACCGGCGGCTACAGTGGAGGTCGAGCCTGCCGAGGTGCCCGCGCCCACCGCAACAGTCGAGTCTGAGCCAACCGAAGTACCGGCTCGGGCCGAAGAAGCGGAGATTTCCGTCAACACCAAACTCGACCTCAATGAGGTGACCGAGGCCGAGCTTCTCAGCACCATCCCGAATTTCAGCAATCGCATGGTGCGGGAGTTCTTGGAGTACCGCCCGTACATCAGCATCCAACAGTTCCGGCGCGAGATTGGCAAGTACGTCAGCGCGGAGCAGGTCGTCGAGTACGAACAGTACGTCTATGTGCCGGTTGATGTGAACGAGGCGGATGCCGAGACCCTCAAGCAGTTGCCGGGGGTGGATGATGCGGTGGCCGCAACGCTGATTGCGCATCGCCCGTACGACTCGAATGCGGCCTTCCTCGAGGCCCTCGCGCTGCACGTGCCGTCCGAGGAACTGGCGGCGGCCGCGAGCTACCTGGTGGCGCAATGAGCGAGACCCATGTCGAGCGACGACTGCGGCGGTTCCTGCTGGTCATGGCGGGGCTGATGTGCGCGGGCACAGTCGTGGAACTCTGGCTCGCCGGGCACATGGAAAGCCCAATCCAATTCGTGCCGTTCATCCTCTGCGGGCTGGGGCTGACGGCGATCCTGGCGGTGCTGTGCCGCCCTCAGCGCCGGACGCTGCTCGGCCTGCGCGGGGTCGTGGCCCTCCTTGTCGTGGGCAGCCTTGTGGGCATCTACGAGCACGGCGAGCAGAATCTGGCATTCGAGCTGGAGATTCGGCCTAATGCGACGGCGCGCGAGGTCTTGCCCGAGGCGCTACGGGGGGCCAGCCCACTCCTGGCGCCGGGCATCCTGGCGCTGGCGGGGGTTCTGGCGCTCGGCGCCACCTACTCCCATCCGGCTTTGGAAAGGAGGCCGGCTGAAGGTCGCGGGGATCAGGATGGACAGTCTCATGCGGGGCCGGAGCCGGCGCCTCTGGGGTCTATCTCTTCCGGCCCAACTCGGAGCTGGCGGTGATCAAGGTGGAGATGCCAGGGCGCTTCAATCAGTCGAGGTCGGCAGATCGAGGGAAATCGCGGACAATGACACAAAAAAGTGTGACCTGGGCGGACGCACTCCGTCCGCCCAGGTCAGGTCACATTGCGAACCGCAACCCAACTCCCTACCGGTCTACCGATGCCGGCTGCGCCATCATCGCGTAGGGGGTGGTTATCCGCCGGGCTATTGTCTGCCGCCGGCGGTACACACTACTATAAGAGGGTGATCGAAAATGTTTGGGGGCAAATCTGCTAGATGTGCCGAGCATATCGTGAAAAGCTTTGGTCGAATGCTCAAGCCGGCTGATGGCGGTGTGCGCAGAGGTCGTGGGGTGGTGGCACGCGCCGCCCAGGAATAAATTCCAGGGCTCACAGCTCAAGTCGGCTGAAGCCGACTGGATGGTGGGCGGTGGTGACGATTGGTGAGGTTTTTTGAGTGTAGTTGGAAAATGATTTGACAGAAACAGTCATAATGACACAGTATGGAATGGATCACAGCCTGGCTCAACCGCTGCCGGCGCCTCAGCAAAGGTTATGAGCGTCATGGGTGGAATAGTGAAGCGATGATTTACATCGCCTCCATTCATTTGATGCTGCGTCAATAGCTCCCCAATGCGGATATTCCGATTCCGCACAAAGATAAGCGGCTTCCCGAATCGATGGGCCTCGCTCTGAAACAGGCGGCCTAAGTGTGTGAATATTTTTCAAACACGCTCTCAGCGAATCCGAATGTCAATGAGCCTGGTTCTATCTATTACCCACAAGTT
>DOUV01000713.1 GCA_003520455.1 Chloroflexota bacterium
CAGGCGGACGTCGGCGAAGCCGCTGCCGGGCGCTGTCTGCCAGTCGAAGCGCCGCGCCGTGCCGGGAAGGTCCTGGGCGAGCGGGTGCCAGGTGCGCCCCGCGTCGTAGGACACCTGGATATCGAAGCTTCGCAGGCCCTCGTCGTCGCTGGCCGTCCAGGTGATCGGCACGACTGTGCCGGGAGCCGCGCTCACGCTCCCAGTGGGGCTGAGCAGGGTGATCGCGGGGGGCGCGTCCCCGACGCGCGGATCGGGCCGGACGGTGAAGTAGTTGCTGAAAACCCATTGAACGTTGTTGCTCGTGCCGTACAACCGGATGCCGACCCGGGCGACATCGGTACTGGCGAAGGGCATCGTGAGGCCGAGCGAGAGACAGCCCGGCGCCGCCAGACCGCCCAGCGGGACGATGCGCTGATCGCCGTCGAGGAAGAGAAAGGCGTCGAAGCTCGTAGCGGCCAGGCTCAGCCCGGTCGCGGTCCAACAGAGGTCGATCTGATCGCCTGACTGGAAGGGACCACGGAGATCGCTGGTGATCGTGATCGTGCCGGTCGCCTCACCCGAGGGGATCACGAGGTTGGCGGCGTCCCACCCCACCTTGCCGCTATTGTCGACGGCCTCGATGCGAATGGAGGCCCGCATGTTCGTGACCTGGAACGCGATGGCGGGGACGGTCCATTCGAAGGCGCGCTGGGTGGCTGGGAGGTTGTCGGCGACGACGGTGTAGTCACCCGGGCTGCCACCGGCCGGCGAGAAGAGCACGCGCTGCGAGACGATGCCCCCGTCGTCCTGCGCGTCCCAGGTCAGGATGATCTTCTGCCCCGGCTCGACCAGGAAGAACGGCGCGTGCAGGGTCACGATCGGCGCGCTGTTGCTGTAATCCGGCGCTGCCGTGAGGAAGGGTTTGATCGGCACCCCGGCCGCTGCGGAATCGCCTCGGCCCCGGGGGTTATTGGGGGAGGTCGGTCCCTTGGGGTCTCCCCACCAGTTGTAGCGCGCATCGCTGGCTGTCTCGACGCCGGTGCCGTTCCCCACAAAACTGTTGGCGTTGGTCTGGCCGTTGAGGTCGGTAGGGAAGCCGACGTGCGCTCCGACACCATTGTTCAGGAACTGGGTGTCGCGCACGATGGCGGCGCCCACCACGGCGCGCGCATTGTGGCTCAGGACGGCGCCATCGATATAGCTCGCCGGCCCGGTGCCACTGTAGATCAACCCGTACTGGCTGCCATCTACGACCACGTGCTCCAGCCGGCCCGGCTTCCGCAGGCTATCCCAGGCCTGGGTCGGGTCGAACCGTTCGAGGGTGACCGGCTTGCCCGGCAGGCCGCGGGCTTGCATGCCCCCCACGATCCCGGCCCCTGGCTCGAATTGGACAGTCACGCCGGGCAACAGTCGCCAGCCGCCGTCCCCCTGCGCGAGTCCGGCGCCCGCGATCACATAGGGGATGCCGGCATCCGACCAGGTAAACGGCCCCCGCCGGTCCCAATTGACGGGCGCCACGATGTAGTTGTGCACATTCCCGGTCGGAGGCACGTGGCTCCCCGGCAGCAGGCCGCCATCCCCAAGGGCCAGCGGGTATTGGTTCTGCTCTAAGACGACGTTGGGGCCAAGGAAGTAATCGTTGCCCCAATTGCCGCCACCCAGTTGGATGCCGGCGCCGGACGAATTGCGAACCGTCACGTTATCGATGTAATCGGGCTGATCGTCGTTGGAGAGGTTCAGCGTGTCACCGTCCACGCTCACCTGGTCCACGTAGACGTGGGCGTAGTTGAGGTTGGGCGAGCCGCTGTCAGGAGGACCAGCAGCGCAACAATGGTAAGCGGCACGAGCCACAGCAGGATCGTCCGCTCCGTCCGATGTTCCTTCAGTGTCGGGACCATCACACACCTCCTTCGGAGGTCGCGCTCGATACAGCCACACACTACGTCTGCGCCACCGGCCGACAAACGCTGTGTCGGCCGGTGGCGCGGAGGGGCTCACGAGCTTTGCAGCCGGCCCGTGACGCTGAAACCGACTCCGTCCCCGCGGCTCTGCACGTCTATCACCACGCGACTTTGCTCGAAGCGCAGCCGGAAGGTGTAGACATCGATGCTGGCGATTTCGTCGTACTCGAAGACAAAAGTGTGCGCATCCGCCCAGGCGCCTCGAGCGCCTCCCGGCAGACCGTAGTCGCCCGGGGACAGGCGATACACCCCGTCCAGACCGACCGGCCCCGTGAGCGGTGCTGGACGACCAGCAAGCGTTATCTGCCACAATGCCTCAGCCGAATCGTTGAAGTCGAGGCGCATGGTCTCCATCTGCATAGGATTCGGCTCCAACACGATCGTCTTGCCCGAAATAGCTCGCGCCGTTTCAGGCAGGGGCGCGACGGGTTGAGCCGCGGGCGGTTGGGCAATGGCCGTCAGCGCCGCGTTGAGCCGGGCAACACCGGCGGGATTGGCGGGCAGAGGCTTCTGCATGTCCACCACCGCCGGCCCCAGGAGAGGCCCGATCTCATCGCCCTCAAAGCCGCCTCCCGTCGTCTCCACGATCAGGTTCATCGTCGGGAGTACGATGGTGTACTGCCCGCCCCGCCCGTCGGCGCGATACTCGCCCGGCGCGCCATCCATGGTAAGCCACCAGCCGTAGCCGTAGTTGTCATCACCATCGGATCTGATCTGTGCTGTGACCGAGTTTTCGACCCATTCACGTGAGACGACCTGCTTGTCTTCCCAGCGACCTTTGTTGAGCCACAGGTAGCCGATCTTGGCCATATCACGCGGGTGCAGGTGCAGGTCGCCCCAGCCCCGGTTGACGCCCTGGGGATCGGTCGGCCACATGACGTCGCGAATGCCCAACGGCTCAAACAGGTTCTGGCGGGCAAAGTCGAGCGCCGTCATCCCGGTCGCCTGTTGTAGGATGGCCGAGAGCAGGTGCGACCCCAGGTTGCAGTACGCGAACTGGGTACCAGGCTCCGAAGCCATCCGGCGATCTAGCGCGAACTGGACCGCATCCGGAGCCGCCAGCATCTCCTGGGTGAGCGGCTCGTTGGCGGCGCGAGTGCAGTCGAAGCCTGAGGACATGCTGGTCAGATGCCTGACCGTGATGCGCTCCTTCCGGGCGTCACGGTTGGCGATGGTGCGGTCGGGGAAGAACGAGAGCATCGGCGCGTCGAGGCTCAGTTTGCCCTGGTCGGCGGCGATGCCAATCAGGGTGGTCATGATGCTTTTGGTTTCCGACGCGAGGTCGTGGACGGTGCTGCCGTCGTAGGGATAGAAGTAGGCGTCCACCACCACCGAGCCGTTGCGGACGAGGAGCAGGCTGTGGATGTCAATGCCCTGCTCGCGCATGGCGAGCAGCCCTTCCGCCAGTTTAACGGAGTCCAGGCCCTGGGCCTCCGGCGTACTGCTCTGCCAGCTCGTGGTCGGCCAATAGGTTGGCGCGGCCACCTGTTCGGCCGCACGCAGCCGCAGCAGAAGCACCACGAGGACGAACAGGACCACGAGCGCCAGCAGGACCACCAGTGGCCGAAGGTCAATCTTGCGCGGTTGCATTGCTTCTTGCATGGGAACGACTCCTTTCCCGATGTGGCGGGAGCCGTCCGCGGTGCAAAGAGCGTGAGGGAGCGAGACGGCCTCCCGTGGATGGTCAGAGCCATCGCACCGGGGTGCCGTGTGAGGATCATGGGAAGCGATAGCAGAAAGAAAGCGGTGCCGCTTCTTTCTGTTGGCACTGTACTGCGAGCCCTGGCCTGAACCAAGACCCAAATGATACGTACCGGCTGTGATACCTGTCATCTGGCCGGGGGCACGTTTCAACTCCTGAGAACGGCATCTGCTCACGATAATTGGCCCCAAAAACCGGACCACGTGCGAAGCTGAAAACGGACGGACAGCGAAGCACCTGGAGGAGAGCGAATGGGCAAGCAACGCCGGCGGCATAGCGCCGAGTTCAAGTTCAAGCTGGCCTTGGAGGCGGCCAAAGAGACCAAGACGCTGAGCGAGTTGGCAAGCGAGATGCAGGTGCATCCGAGCCAGATCGGCGAGTGGACACGGCGCCTGTTGGAGGAAGGCGCACACGTCTTCGAGACCAATGGCGCCAGCCAGCAGCGGCCGCAGGAAGCACTGCCGGCGGAGTTGTACGAGCAAATCGGGCGTCTCAAGATGGACCTGGCGTGGTAAAATAAAGCTACCTGAGGCACCTGAGGTGAAACGACCGCTGGTCGAGCGGGACCATCTGGCGATCAGTCTATGGCGCCAGTGAGACCTCCTGGGGCTGAACCGCTCGACGCTCTATCCTGCGCGCCGTGCTTGGCTGACAGCGGGGAGAGCGCCAGGCACGTGAGTCCGCAGGATTTCCTTATGGTCTATCACCTTATTTTGGCCTTCTCGTGGTCTTGACTTTGGGGCCAACCTTAATCCCCCTCCGCATCGGCTAGAGTGGCAAGCCTTATACCTTCCATTTCACCTATCAGCCCCGCTGTCTAACGGCCTGTGTCAGCAGCGCGCGAAGCGTGGCGGAGCGCGTCGGCTGCAAGCGGTCTCAGGTGCCCTCCTCTCTAACACGAACATGGTCCACTCGCCCCTTCACGGTACATTAAGAGCGTGTTTGGAAAATATTCCTATACTTAAGACGCCTGTTTCAGAGCCAGGCCTATCGATTTGGGAAGCCACTCAGAGCGTGTTTGGGAAATATCCATACACAGAGGCCGCCCGTTTCAGAGCGAGGTCCATCGATTCGGGAAGCCGCCTATCTTTACGGAATCGGCCTAATCGCATTGGGACCATTGACGCAGCATCAAATGAATGCAAGCGATAAAAATCATCGCGGCACTATTCCACCCATGACGCTCATCCTCCTGGCTGAGGCACCGCCAGCGGTTCCGTCCGCATGGGATCTATCGCCTGGTTTGTCCATCCTGTCCTCTCCGTCACGTCATTTTGCAAACATACTCCCAAAACGCTCACCCATTTTCCCCACCGCCCACCATCCAGTCGGCGTGAGCCGACTGGCGCTGTGAGCCCGGGCATTTATTCCTGGGCGCCACTGGCCCTCACCCCCGCCCGCTGCGCCCAGCTCCACCAGCCAGCGTGAGCATTCGACCAAAGCTTTTCACGATCACCAATCTTCACCACCGCCCACCAGACAATCGGCTTGAGCATTCGACCAAAGCTTTTCACGATATGCTCGGCAAATCTAGCAGATTTGCCCCAAACATTTCCAATCGCCCTCTAAACCGCCGAGTATCTCCCCGGTGCATTCGCTTCAGCTCTTTCTTTAATCCCAAGCATGCATTTCCTCATCATAACTATGTCTCCAAAGTCATATAGAGCGTAGTAGATGATCCAGGGGAACTTGAAGTTGTAGGTTGTTCTCAATCGGGTCATCAACCTGGTTTTGTCGCCGCCAACTGCCTTCAAGTACCACAGCCATGTCGCCATTCCCTTTTTATCCCACCACAAGATGTGTTCGAACTCCTTATAATCTTTGACCCACATACCGTTCTTCTGGTTCGGTGTGAAAGGGATGAAGTCGTCTGTCTCAATTTTTTGAAATTCCGGCAGTATCTTCCTTGAACTTGGAACACCCGCATTATCTAACCAATCAATGCTGTACCAACCGGCTCTTGCGGAGCCGATTTGAATGATCCATTTCCACACTTCTGACGGTGGTGCATTGATGGTTACTGCGCGTGTAGCAATAAAGTGGGGCTCTTGCACGATGTCGTCGCCCGGCAAGGATTCCTCAGTTTCTTCTTTTGTGGCGCCCCAAGTGAGCAGCCGGCGTCTGATAAGAGCAAAGTACACTGTAAGCATTAACGCCACTGTCACGACAGCAAGAAGAAAGCGTTTCATCGTCATTTCTCCTTTCAGCCTGCGTAGTTCCAATACCCTACGGAATAGACGACCTAGGGAGAGCGCTTAAGGCCATCTTGTTTAATATGGTGACGACATCACGGGAAAA
>DOUV01000830.1 GCA_003520455.1 Chloroflexota bacterium
CCGGCGGCCCACACCGTGACCCTCGGCGGGCAGCCCGTGCCCTTGCCGCCGCGCGAATTCGACCTCCTGCATGCCCTGGCCTTGAACGCCGGATATGTAATCTCCGTGGATGATCTCCTGGCCCAGGTCTGGGGCGCTGAGTTCACAGGCGAACCCGAGGTCGTGTATGTCCATATCCGCTGGCTCCGGGAGAGTCTGGAAGCGGACCCTCACCGCCCGGAGCGGATCGTGACGGTCCGGGGTGTAGGGTACAAACTTGTGCCGCAGGAGGCGTGAGGATGCGCAGCCTGCGTAACCGCCTGATCCTCAGCCACATCCTGCCGCTCTCGGTCATCATCCCTCTCATGGGAATCGCACTCGTGTACGTCCTGGAGACCCAGGTCCTACTGCCCAGCCTCTCCAATGAGCTGACGGAACAAGCGCATCTGATTGCCGACCTCGCCCGTGACCACCCTGATATCTGGTCCGATCCCGCGCAGGCCCAGGCGTTTGTCGCCCGGGTGAGCTCCGACCTGACCGCGCGGGTGATGCTATTGGACCCCAACGGGCGTATCCTCGCTGCTAGTGAGGCGAGCGATGCCGGGCAGGCGGGCCAGTTGCTCACTCACCCCGGAGTGGCAACTGTGCAGGCCGGGCAGATGAGTATCCACCAGGAGTACAGCCAACAACGGCAAGCAGAGGTGGCCGACGTCCTGGTCGCCGTGAGAGGATCCGATCAGCAGATTGTCGGTATTGTTCGTCTGACCCATCGGCTGGAGACGGTCCTTGAGCGCTTTCTGCGCCTGCGCCACCTCATCGCCGGCGTGCTGGTGGCTGGGCTGCTCTTGGGGGCTGCTGTGGGCTGGGTGTTGGCCCTGGATCTGGAGCGTCCCATTCGGGAGGTGACCAGGGCGATCTACGGCCTGTCGAGCGGCGAGCGGTTGATCGTCCTCCCAGAACACGGGCCGGACGAAATCCGGATGTTGGCGCACGGCGTCAACACCCTGGTGGAACGCCTGCGCACCCTCGAGCAGACTCGGCACCAGTTGCTGGCCAATCTCGTGCACGAACTCGGTCGCCCGTTGGGCGCGCTGCGCTCGGCCGTCCACGCGCTCGGAGGACGGGCCGGTGAAGATCCGGCTGTGCGTCAGGAGCTGCTGCACGGAATGGATGAGGCACTGACCGGCCTGCAGCGCCTGTTGGACGACCTCGCACACCTCCACGACCAACTCGTGCGCACCGTGGAGGTGCAGTGTCAGCCCATCACCCTACAGGATTGGCTTACTGACGTACAGGTTCCCTGGGAGAAAGCGGCCCAGGAGAAGGGGCTCCACTGGCAGGCGACTATCCCCCCGGCCTTGCCCACCATTGAGGGTGATCCCGACCGGCTGGCCCAGGTTATGGGCAATCTGCTCAGTAATGCCATCAAGTACACCCCGCCGGGAGGCACCGTGTCCGTGGATGCTGGCCAGGAAAACGGCCAGATTTGGATCGCCGTGAGTGACACCGGACCGGGGATTGCACCGGAGGAGCAGGCCCGCATCTTTACACCCTTCTACCGTGGCGGCGCCAACCGCCGCTTTGCACACGGCATGGGTCTGGGTTTAAGCATCGCGCGCAACCTGGCCATCGCGCACGGCGGCCGGCTGGAAGTGCAGAGTACATCTGGAGTGGGAAGTCGCTTCACGCTCTGGCTTCCCATCCGGGCTGGATTGATCGCTCAACCGACTGATACATAAAGCCAGGTTGAGGAGCGACTGGGGGGCGAGACGATCCTTCAAGTCAAGATCGAGGCATTGGCGGCATCGGACGACGGATTCTGGAAAGGAATCGCCTGGAGAGTAGGTTGAAGTATAGTGCGAAGGCTGGCCCACTCCGCGGCACTTTACTTTAGTGAACATTCACCGTACGTTCAGGAAGTTTTCACAGCAGAATGCCAGAATATCGATGCGACTCTCTCACCGCCTCACCCCGTGAACACCAGACTCTGAAGGGGCGAGGCCTGGACCGATCGAGGGCCAGGCGGTTCAGAGTGAGATCAAGGCGAAAAAGAAGCTATCGAGGTCATTCCACCCCGCGACAGGCTGTGACGTGGTGGGCGAGCAAGCCCGAAATGGCTTCCTCACGCGACAGTCTACACCGATGACGATCCGGCTCCGACTCACTCTTTTCTACACCGCACTTCTGGGCATCGTGCTCGCGCTCTTCAGCGCTGCGCTCTTCACGCTGCTCACCTACAATCTCGAGCGGCAGGTAGACCGGGATTTGCTCGAGCGCACCAGCGAGGTACGGGCGACGCTCCTCGCTGCCATTGACAGTCAGAGTCTGACACCCCTCTCAGAGATCGAGAGCCGGCTCCTGCACGATGAGGAGGGCCTCTTCACAACGCCGGGTATCTTCGTCCAGTTGCTCGACCCAACTGGGAAGGTTGTCCTGCGCTCGCCCAATCTCATCTCGGACGCGCTCGTGGCAGATCCCGGTCGAGAAGGATCTCTGAACGAAGTGGTGTGGCAGACCGTCCGGCTGCGCGGTCAACGGGTGCGTCTCCTCACCTCTCCTCTGGTGGTAGGGCACAAGACGGTCGGTACCATCCGTGTAGGAGAATCTCTGGCGCCAATCGACCGCACGCTGGAACAACTGGCTCTGTTGCTCGTCGTGGGAACCCTCACGGCGGTTGGGGTGGTCGGTGGCCTGGGTCTCAAGATGGCGGGACGGGCGTTAGCGCCGGTCGCCTGGATGAGCGAGACGGCTCGCCGGATTGTAGATCATGGTGATCTGCAAACCCGTCTTCCGGTCGTCAATCCGGCTGACGAGTTGGGCCACCTCGCCACGACTTTCAACGATGCACTCGATCGGATCGCGCTGCTCTTCGAGACCCAACGGCGATTCGTCGCCGACGCCGCTCACGAGTTGCGCACGCCGCTGACGAGTATCCGAGGGTATACCGGGCTGCTGAAGCGCGGCGCGGCGAATGAGCCCGACGTCCAGAACGAAGCCCTGGCCATCATCGACACCGAGGCGACGAGGCTCACTCGCCTCGTCAACGACCTGCTGATGCTGGCCCAAAGCGAGGCGGTCCCACTCGAGGTGGTCTGTGAGCCGGTCGCCCTGATAGCGGTCGTGACGGATGTGCTGCGCCAGGAGCGGCTGTTGGCCCCCACACACGTCTGGCGGCTGGACCGGCGGGCGGGGCCTATCGTCCGCGGCGACCCGGACCGGCTGCACCAACTCTGTCTCAACCTACTCGATAATGCCCGGCGCCATACCCCTCCCGGTACTCATGTCGATGTGACCCTGGATGTGAGCGGTGCTTTCGCCGTCCTCACGATTTCCGACGACGGTCCGGGCATTCCCGACGAGGCCCGCCCCCATCTCTTTGAGCCCTTCTTCCGCCCTGACCACGCTCGCCACGGCGAGGGAGCCGGGCTCGGCCTCGCGATTGCGGCGCGAATCGCCGCCGCTCACGATGGCACGCTCGAGGCCGCCAACAACCCGAGCGGCGGAGCCTCCTTCAAGATCTGCCTGCCGCTCACCACCCTGGACTCAGATGAATAGCGATAAAAGGATCCGTAGTCCTCTTGCTCCTGACGAAGCAGGGGCCAGGACGAGCGATAGCGAGCAGCCGGCGCATGGATCAGAATGAGAGCGCGGCCCAGCAAGCGCCGCGCTGGCGAGGGATATCATGGGTCATCATATTCTGATTGTCGAGGACGATCTCTCCATTGCCAGCTTTTTGAAACGCGCCCTGGCATTTGAGGGTTACACCGTCGCCGCTACGGACAGTGGGGAGACTGGACTGCACGCAGCCCTGCAATCGCCGGTCGATCTGATCATACTCGACCTGATGCTCCCGGGCATCGACGGCCTGGAGGTCTGCGGGCGGCTGCGCTCGGCCGGTGAGAAGATCCCGATCCTGATACTCACGGCCAAGGAGAGTGTGCCCGACAGGGTGGCCGGCTTGAAAGCTGGTGCTGACGATTATCTCGTCAAGCCTTTCGCTCTTGAAGAGTTGCTGGCACGAGTCGAGGCGCTGCTCCGCCGCGCCACCGCCCCTGTCGCCGCGCCCCTGCACTTCGTGGACCTGGTGCTTGATCCGGTGGCCCACACCGTGCGCCGGCATCAGCGGGTCATCCTGCTCACGGCCAAAGAGTTTGAGATCCTGGAGTTTTTCCTGCGTCACGCGCGGCAGGTACTCACCCGTGATCAACTCTACGAGTCTATCTGGGGCTACGACTTTGGTGCCGACTCGAATGTGATCGAAGTATTCGTGCGCAATATCCGCACCAAATTGGAAGCTGAAGGCGAGCCACGCCTGATTCACACGATCCGCGGCGTGGGCTATGTCTTGCGTGAGCCCGAACTGTGACCGGCTTCTGCCATGTGGTTGCTGTTGTTCACCTCCGCCCTTCGAGCGAAATGCCGGCCTCTGGCGAGACGACCGGCATTTCTATTAGGAGGAGAGTGATGCTCAAGGCGATCGTATGGTTTTGTCGGTTTCTATTATCGTGCAATAAGATGAAGTCGACGTGAAGCAAAGCTAAACGCTGGCGAAGGAGCTTCCCACTGCAAACGAGCGCTGCGGCCCCTTCGAGCGGGCGGAGCGGCACCAGCCGGGGCGCTTTGTCCCTGCTTAGGGCGGCTTCATCCGACATTTAGACGCAGGCTATATGCTAAGAGTGACCTACTCCTCGCTACGCCTTGAGAGACGCCCCACCGGGGCGTCTCTACAGGTTGGGCGGAAAGGTACTCGCAGAAGAATGACAAAGCAAGGGCACGACAAACGGCAACCGTGGATTGGCCTGGTAATTCGCATGGCGCGCGATTCACCCCCGGGTTGCAAGCCCGGTGGCCTCTCGCGCGGTTTCTCTATAACTTCAGCCATGGGCCCAAGTGCTCGGAGGCAGCAATGATCCACAAGGACTTCGTGCAGAGCGGCTCTCGCCACGTTGCCCGGATTACGTTTACGTTACCCGCTTGCGTCTGGACCGATACCGTCAACCTGGTAGGAGACTTCAACAACTGGCACCACAGCTCACATCCTTTCCGGCGCGAGCGCGATGGTCAATGGAGCCTCACCATCGATCTGGAGGCCGGACCGGCCTATCAGTTCTGCTACCTGTTAGACGGTAAAGAGTGGACGAGCGAACAACAGGCTGACGCCTTCGTGCGCGACTCTTACGGGCGCAGCAGCTTTGTCGTACTGACGGAATTCGGGGCGGAGGCGCCGCGCGCCGCGGCTTAACAACGCAGCTGCCGCACTGACCGGCCTGGCCCGAATGTGGTGGAACGCTGGTCTCCCGGCGATGGCAGGGCCATACACACTGCCATCGCCCCCTCCGCCGGGCGAAGTGCGCCGACCCGGCGCCCCACACCCACGAGGGCTCACTTCCGGCCCACCCAATCAGATCGGAGCTCCCTCACGGTCCGGCCCCAGCCCCGCCGCTGCGCCCGCAGCCCGATGCGGGCCAGGCCGGCCCGCGCCTCCTTCAGCTGTTTCATCCCAATCAATCAGAGCGTCCAACAAATACCACTCTCTTTGCGCGTTGGGTGAGCGACCTCCCGAAGGGAGTGCCGAAACCGGTAGCCGCGGAGAAGGCGCGAGCGCAACCTCGACAGCGCGGTGTCGGCCGGGGTTCCGAGGCTCGCGCCGCTCGCCTCTCCACACCGGGCTCGCCTCTCGTCGCTCTTCGAGTTGCCCGGATCACCCGGAAACCAACGCCGTGGAAACGTGCAAAGAGAGTGAGGCACCTTCCGCGCGTCCATGCCTCCGTTAAAGCGTCTCTCGTCCCTCCTTGCCTCGGGGCCTGTTGCCTCCTGCGGCAGCCGGTGCTGGACCCAGAGAGCAGCCTTAAGGATATCTTAGGGTTCCCTTCCACTTTTCTTAGAGACAAGTCCACACCTTCTGTTTATCCTGGAGATGACCTCAAGAGCCTCGCGCCGTTATCGGCGGGGCACCCACGTCAGGCATCGAGAACATGCCACTATTGTTGAGCCTCCTGGTGGGACTTCTGCTCAGCCTGGTTACCTGGGGCGCCCTCCGCGCCCGGAAGCCGGCGCCTGGCGATCCCCCAACAGAGACACCCAGCGTGATGATCCTTGGGTTCCTGGTATTCGCCGCCTTCGCCCTCGGCGTGTTTATCAGTTACGTCCTCTTGCGCCCCCCGTTCTGAGACTAGAACAGCATCCAGCGCCAGGCAGCCGTCTTTCGCTCCTCCGTATCAACGCGGCCCGGCGCCACACGGATCCGATACGTGCTGTACGGCAAACCAAAACAGCCAGGAAACGGCCAGAAGCAGCAAGTGGGATCAGACAGGATGGGCCAGGTCCAACCCCGGCCGATCCTCTCTCTATGGCCGCTGCGCCGAAAACGGTCACCTTAAGGTTATCTTTAGCCGGGCCTCAGCTGATCATAAAGACAAGAGGGCCAGATTGGATTTACCGTATGGGGTAAGTCCATGCGCCACTGGCTTGCGCCGGTCGTGTTGAGAGTTGCCGGGCGACCGACGATCGAGGATTTGGAGGACCAGGTTCTGGGACAAGAAGGAGGTGGAAATGCCTCGATCACGCCGGCTGTTCGCATCGATCATGCACTGATGGTTGTCACGTTGTTTGTGCTCGCCGGCCGGGCCACTCCGGCAGCACCCGCTCATCGTGACCAAAAGGGGCCACATCGATCATGAATGCGTGAGGGCACCAGCCGTGAAGCCGGGGCAGATGATGATGAGTATCAAGACGGATTCGCCGAGGTGAGTCTGAGAGATCGAGCCACGATCTGAAGGGTCAATTGACGCGTCGAGAGGCCCCATTGAGACGCGCGCGTATATTTGGACAATGACAGGAGGACACACAAATGTCGCAATTGCATCGACCGTCCGCGATGACCATCTCGTTGATGCTTATCGCGCTATTACTGCTCAGCGGCTGTGGCACCGCCGCGCCGACATCAGCGCCTGCAACCCAGCCACCCGCGACCGTCGCTCCCACAACGACAGCACCGGCGGCGACCACAGGGCAAGCGACCGCCACTCCGCCTCAGGCGACGGAAGCAGCCATACCGCCCGCTGTCACGGCCAAGAACCCCAACACCCTCATCGAAGCCACGATTGGGGATGCCGAGTCCCTCGATCCCGCTTGGGCCTACGATACCGCCAGCGGGGAGGTTATCTTCAACGTCTACGAGACTCTGGTCTTTCTGAAGAGGGATAAGGTCGATCAGTTTGTTCCCATGCTCGCAACCAGGTGGGATATCTCTCAGGACGGCAAAACGTATACCTTTACCATCCGCAAGGGGGTCAAGTTCCAAGAGGGTCAAGATCTGACTCCTGAGGATGTCGCGTACAGTTTGTGGCGCGGCATGATCCAGGACCGCGCCGGTGGGCCGCAGTGGATCATGCTCCAGCCGTTCTTCGGGCTGGACGTCCAGAGCTTCAAGGACGATGTCGTTGGCAAGCAATATAACAATGACTGGACAAAGGCGTGCGAAGCCGTCAAGCAGGCGGTGACATATGACAATGACGCCGGCACCGTGACAATGCACCTGAAGCAGCCCTACGGGCCGATGCTGCAGATCCTCACCGGCTCGTGGGCCTCAATCGTCAGCAAGCCCTGGGTGGTCCAGCAAGGCGGTTGGAATGGCGACTGCGCCACGGCCGAGAAGTATCACGACCCAACCGCCGAGAAGGACGCGCTGTTTAAAGTAATGAACGGCACGGGACCCTATAAACTCGACCGCTGGGCGCCGGGCGAGGAGATCGACCTGGTGCGAAACGATACCTACTGGCTGAAGGAGCCACTCTGGGATGGAGGTCTGTCCGGGCCGGCCAGCGCCGAGCGAGCCGTGATCAAGATCATCTCCGAGTGGGGCACCCGCTTCGCCACCTTCAAAGCCGGCGACGCCGACATTGCCTACGTTGACCGCCAGTACATCTCCCAGGTGGACCCACTCGTAAAGGAGACCTGCGACTACCAGACCGGCAAGTGCACTACGACTCACCCCAACGGCTCTCTGCGGCTCTACAAGGGTCTGCCGACGGTCGAAGCTGTCACGGCGTTCTTCAACCAGAACGTCAACACGACCGGCGGCAACAACGCGCTGGGGTCGGGCAAGCTCGATGGCAACGGCATCCCGGCCGATTTCTTCAACGATATCCACATTCGCAAGGCCTTCAACGCCTGCTTCGACTGGGACACCTACATCAAGCAGGTCTGGAATGGTGAGGCCGAGCAGGCCCTCGGCCCGATCATCGATGGTGAGTTGGGCTACGACCCCAATCAGGCTCACTACTCGTTCGATCTCACCAGGTGCGCCGACGAGTTCAAGGCGTCAACCCTCAAGTCCCCGGATGGCAAGTCGCTCTGGGATGCCGGCTTCTACCTGCAGTATGTCTACAATACCGGCAACGACCAGCGCCGCACCGCTGGCGAGATCTTGAAGGATAGCCTGGCCAAAGTCAACCCGAAGTTCCACCTGTCGGTCGTGGATGAGCCCTGGCCGGTGTTCCTGAAGGACCAGACCGATAGCCGGCTGCCACTTTTCATGCTCGGCTGGTTGGAAGACTTCCACGACCCGCAGGACTGGGTGACCCCATACCTGGTGAGCGGTGGAACCTATGGTGGAACCCAGCACTTCCCCCAGGACCTGCAGACCCAGATGGATACCTTGATCAAGCAGGGCGTCCAGACCAGCGACTCGCAGGCCCGCACCAAGATCTACGAGCAGTTACAGAACCTGGCCTACGAAAATGCGCTGGACATCTTCGTCGTGCAGCCGCAGGGCCGCCACTACGAGCAGACCTGGGTCAAGGGCTGGTACTATAACCCGACCTATCCTGGTATCTACTTCTACGCGCTCTCGAAGGGCTCGTGACCTCCCCGTCGCGCGCCATCGGGCAGGCCACGTTGGGCCTGCCCGATGGCGCGTATGGAGTTCCAAATGACTCGCTACGTTATCCGGCGGCTCTTGATCCTACCCGTCGTCTTGATCGGCCTCAGCCTGTTGATCTTCATCATGCTGCAGGCCCTCGATCCGGCCGAGCGAGCCGCGCTGTACGTGAGCAGCCCGCCCAAAAACCCGCGAGCCCTCCAAGACATCGTTCAAAAGTACGGGCTTGATCAACCGGTCTATCTTCAGTACATTCACTGGCTGAATCGTGTCATCCACGGCGACCTGGGCTGGTCGAAAACGGCGCAGATGCCCGTGTTGAGTGCCTTGAAGACCTACTTCCCGGCGACGTTTGAGCTCGCCCTGTGGAGTTTTATCCCCATCCTCGTGGGTGGGGTATGGCTCGGGATACAGGCGGCGCTCCACCACGATAGCTTCATCGACCAGGCCGCCCGAGTGTTCAGCATCGTCGGCTATTCCTTCCCGACCTTCGTGTTCGGGCTCCTGGTGTTGATGATCTTTTACGCCGCGTTGCACTGGTTCCCACCCGGTCGGCTGTCGGATTGGGCGACTACTATCGTCTATTCGCCCGAGTTCCACCGCTACACCGGCATGAACACTGTCGATGCCCTGCTTAACCTGCGGTTCGATATTTTCGCGAACGCGCTGAGCCACCTCCTGCTGCCGGCGCTCACTCTTGCCTACGTCAACTGGGCGTTGATCCTGCGCGTGACGCGCTCCTCGATGCTCGACGTCATTCGTCAGGATTATGTCACCGTCGCCCGGGCGAAAGGCTTGTCCGAGCGCCAGGTCATCAATCGCCACGCGCGGCCGAACGCCATGATCCCGGTGGCCACCATCGGTGGCCTGCTCCTCGTAGGCTTGCTCAACGGTGTCGTGATTACCGAGACTGTATTCGATTACCATGGTATGGGCTGGTGGGCCGCCAACGCAGCACTCAACTTCGATGCGGTCTCGGTCCTGGGCATCACCCTGTTCGATGGCGGCCTGCTGGTTCTCGCGAACCTTTTCGTGGACGTCATGTACGCCTATCTCGACCCGCGGATCCGCCTGGAGTAGGAGAAGAACGTGGCAATCACGAACGAGTCGATCCAGCCGCTCAGCGCCCAGGCAGCGCTTCGGACGCAGCCCCGTATCCCACGTTGGGTCATCCTGCTGCTGCACAATCCGGTGTCGGTGGCCGGCGTTCTCATCGTGCTCTGTTTTTTCGCCATAGCGGCTCTGGCACCAGTTCTGGCGCCTCCGCCGATGCCCTCGCAGCCCTACCAGATTCCCCGCGACGGTTTCCAGGCAGAGCCCCGGCCGCCCAGCTCTGATCATCCGTTTGGGACAACCCAGGGACAGTACGATCTTTACTATGGTGTTGTCTGGGGGACGCGCACCGCTTTCAAAATCGGCATCGTCGTCACGGGGTTGACAGTCCTGATCGGGGGAAGTCTGGGGGCGATGTCCGCCTATGCGGGCGGCTGGGTGGACGAACTCATCCAACGGGTCGTCGAGATCTTTTTGGCGTTTCCGTTTCTGCTGGCTGCGTTGACCATGGCGGTTGTCCTGGCGCCCAAGCTCCACAATGGGCTCCTGTCCGGCATGGTTGCTCTCATCGCCTTCGGCTGGCCGCCCTATGCGCGCTTGATCCGGGGCGACGTGCTTTCGGTGAAGGAGCGAGATTACGTGCTCGCGGCCCGCGCAGTCGGCGTACCGGGCCCGCGGCTGCTCATTCGCCACATCCTACCGAACTCGATGTACTCCCTCCTGGTGGTTGCGTCACTAGACATCGGAACCTACGTGCTCACGTTTGCTGCACTGAGCTTCCTTGGCTTAGGCGCCGAGCAGGGCTACGCCGATTGGGGCCAGTTGCTGAGCTTCGCCCGCAACTGGATCCCCAATCTCGCCAGGTTCTGGTATATCGTCGTCTATCCGGGGAGTGTCTTGCTGCTCTTCGTGCTGGGCTGGAACCTGATCGGTGACGCCTTCCGCGATGCACTCGATCCCAAGATGCGCGGCTACCGCGCGGGGTGACGCCGGGAAGGAACCATGGACAACACCACTATCCAGCGGCGCGCGCTGTGACATAGACCGCAACCGCCGGGCGCCATCAGGAGGGCGCCAGAGGCACGCCGGCCGGCGTGCCTCTGGCCGGTGGGACGCGCGTCGCGGTGGAGCATGCCTGAGAGGAGAGCGCGAGGCCCACGAGCGCACCGCCGCTGATGGCGGCGCTGTGGTCTCGGTCTAGCGCGAGGCCACAGGTGCACGCAACCCAACGGGCTGCAAGCGTGAGGTTCTCGAATAGAGAATAGCCGGGGCACCTGGGTGCCATGTGCGCTGAAGATCGCCGGCCGGTTAGGCGGGCCGGGGTCGGCAGGCCCCCATAATCGGGCCGTAGTCGTGTCACTCAACCCGGCTGTTCCTGCACATCAGGACCCGTCGACGGCGAAGTCGTGCTGAATACCAAGCCACGGTCCCCATCAACGCGCACCTGCTGGCCGTCCAGCAGCCGACGGGTGCCGTCGATGGTCCCCATCACGGCTGGAATACCGTACTCGCGCGCCACGATGGCGGCGTGCGATCCCGCGGCGCCACTGTCCACAACGACCGCGACGGCTCGCTGGAAAAGCGGCGTCCAGGCCGGGTTTGTATAAGGGGCCACCAGCACCTCACCCGAGCGGAGGCGGCTGAACTCCGAGACGTCGCGGATGACGCGCACCGGCCCCACCGCCACGCCGGGGCTACCCGCCGTTCCGCGCAGCAGTGCGTCGCCGACGGGTTCAAGCTGACGGTAGAGCTGCGGGTCCACCAGCGGCGTAGCCTCGAGCGCGGCACGGCCTTCTTTGCGCCGCTGGAGTAGCGAGCGCATCTCAGCAGCGAGTTGTGGTGGCGGCGGCCACGTCCCGACGACCCGTTCGAGCTCGTCTCTCTTGAGGTGAAATACGTCCTCAGGGGCGTCGAGCACGCCAACTGTCACGAGGCGTTGGCCGAGCTCGAGCAGTGCTCGCCGAAGGATCGGCAGGATTAAGGTTGCGTAGAAATGGGTGTCTTCTCGGATCTGCCCCAGGCAGCGTGCCGCCGTGAGAAGGCCGAGGAACGCGGCCCGCAGGGGGCGGAGCCGCAGAACGGGGTGCGCCAGAATCTCGTCCCTCGCCACCTCCCATGCCGGCCTCCCAGCCGCCGGTGGTGGCTGCGTTGTGGCGAGCCCCTTGACGATGCCGAGCACCACTTCCGGCGCGTCTTTCCACGTCGGCCGCAACACAGTGCTGAGCACTATCTCGCGGTGGCCGTAGCGGTCCAGGAACGCTTGCAGTTCGGCAAGGAAGGCATGGCCCGACGGCTGCGCCTCCAGCGCCCCCCGCAGATCAGCGGCCTCGTGGCGCGCGACGGCATCGGCTAAGGTCGGGTCAGAGCGGATCCGTGTTGCCAACGCCTCGAGCGCGCGGTTCGCCTCCAACGTCGTGCTCTCGACACCGGAGAGGAATGTGCCGAAACGATCCCCGCGCCCTGGCAGCGCAAGTACGACTCGGAGGAGCCCGGCAGCCAGGAGAGCGCGCGGGTAATAGCGGCGTCGGGGCTCTCCGGCCAGGGGCAACGTGAGCGCCAATGCCTCTCGGACGGTAGCAAGCAGACCCTCACACGAGAGTTCCTGGAGGTCACGCGCCTCCAGAGCCCGGGCGCGCGCCCGGGCCTCGGTCAGGAGCGGGTCGGCACGCCAGTGAACGGGGTCGTAGCGGCGGGCAAGCCACAACAGGCGGGCGGGCGCTAGCAGGATCGCCGGGGTCGGACGGAATGCGACCCTCCCGCTGAACCGGACGACGACGCCGTCCTGTTCGACGAACATCTGCTCGATGGATGGAGCCGCGAGCCCAATCAGCGAAAAGATCGGCACGACAGCCGCGTCAGATATCGCATGCACCCAGGTCGTCTGGTCGAGCGGGTAGGGCCGAACGGGGAACATTTCTGCGAACATAGCCGCAAGCATCTTGACCGGTCTGCTCGGGTGAGGTGGAGCCTCCGGCAGGGCGGTGATCGGGCGGGCCTGAACGATGAAAAGTTTTCTGCCGGCCCAGGCCCACTCCACGTCCTGAGGGCAGCCGAAGTGCCGCTCGATGGCCGCGCCTTGGCCCGCGAGCTCTCGCAGTGAGCGATCCGACAGCACTGGTACGCCGGCAGTGGTCGATCTTCCGACTCGCGTCGTGCCGCCGCCCGACCGCGCCCTGATGATCACCTCGTGCCGCCCCAGGTGTCGTTCGGCGATGCTCCAACCCCACCGGCGCTTCCGCAAAACGAAGTGGTCGGGGGTAACCAGGCCAGCAACAATTGCCTCGCCGAGCCCGGGGCACGCGTCGATGCCGACCTCATCCCGAGCGCCCGTGACCGGGTTAGCAGTGAACATCACGCCCGCCGCCTCTGCCACCACCATGCACTGGACCACAACGGCGAGCTTCACCGTCTGACGGTTGAGCCCTTGGCGCTGGCGGTAAGCAATGGCGCGGTCCGTCCAGAGCGAAGCCCAACAGCCCCGTACGGCGTCCAGCAGCGCCTCCTCGCCGATAACGTTGAGGAAGGTGTCCTGCTGGCCGGCGAACGCTGCCTCTGGCAGGTCCTCAGCTGTTGCGCTCGAGCGCACCGCGACCGCGCCTTGTCCGAGCTGGAGGTAAGCTGCCAGAATCTTCCGCTCGACCTCCTCCGGGATCGGAGCACCCTCGAAGCCACCTCGGATCGCGGCACCGCTGCCTGGCTCCTCACGGAGCACCCGGGTGATCGTCGCGCCCAAACCGTTACGCGTCACGAATCGATCGTAGGCGGCTGTGGTCACGACGAAGCCGGCCGGGACCGGAAAGCCGGCTCGGATCAATTCACCGAGGTGAGCGCCCTTGCCGCCCGCCACTGCGAGATCGCCGCGCCCAAGCTCATGGAGCGGCAGGACCAGCGGCTGGGGACCGTCGATGGACTGGGGAGCACCGTGGTTGAGATCGAATGCCCTTGTGCTCCTATCTGACTGCTGAACCATTTCAATTTGCCCTATTTTCAGAACCTGAGTTAGGAATAGAGATAACTCTTGCCTAATTCGTCCTTATCCCGAGAATTCTCAGCAAAATCCCCATTCTTTGGTCCGGTGAGAGATCCACCTCCGTCCTCCCTGCCGCGACCGCGTTGCGCTCTGCCGTGGTGTAGGCGCGCGGTGAGCCAGCCATGGCCAGAACATGGTGAGGCCGCCGGAGCCGGCGTTGCCCCCATCAGCGATCAGGGCCAGGTCGCTGGCGGGGTTGAGGTGGCCATCCAGAAGGCCGGCGTCCCGGATGCGCGGCGTGCTGACGCACCGCCGAGCGGATGGCGCGGCCGCCGTGGAGGTGGGGGGCGACCAAGGGCGATGGGCTTTCGCTGGGCCAAGGGTTGACCTCCCCGCGGCACCCTCGTACAATGCAAGGCAAAGGCGCACGGCGCCGCAATAGCAGGGATGGACGCCGCTCACGAGCTTCGCAGGCACGAGCGGCGTTCTTCGTTGTGGGGACTATGGTAGGCCAGAGGGGGCAGAAAGGCAATGGGGCTGGTAACCGCGGCTCGCGGGAGACTGGGCGGGGCCCACTGTGGAATTTCCATAGCCAGTGTATCGGGACGGATTATCAGAACGGGGAGACCACCGCCGAGCGAGGAGGCGATTTCGACGTGCAGGAGCGAGTGGTATCGCCGCCGCCACGTCCTGGCCGGGCAGCCGTGCTACTGCCGCCGAGGCCGGCCGGGGTAGGGGAGGGGGGCGAATGCAAGGCTGTTCAGATGCCCCGTGGCGAGTACCGCTCCTGAGGTGTCGAGTTTGAGGCGATCGAGTGGAATGGCCGGATCTGCCATCAACTGCTTTCCTACGATCCGCGCGAATTCGACGCTGCAAGGCAACTCTCGAAGGGCCGCGAGCATTACGCCGCGATGATTGATGCGTGGTACCAGCCCGAATGGGCCGCGACCGCTAACAACTGAAAACGACAAGCCCTGGCCACTTTGCCAGGGGCATGCGTAACAGCTCACATATCATTCCTCTGGCGGAGCTGCCGGTTCCGGCCCATCATCCTTCTGCTGTCTGTCCGTTTGGTGAGAGACTCGCACTGGATACTCTGCAACCTGGTGCCAGTTCGAGTCGTCGTTAACCTCACGCAGCGAGAGACGAAAGATGTGTTCGCCTGCTTGCGATATCGGAAAACCGAAGCCTCTAACGGTAACCCGATTTGTGCGCGTCCCAGCCTGAAACGGCACGTCGGCCTGGACTACCCGTTGCCCATCCGGCGTGAACAGCTCAACTCGCTGCTCGAAGCGGCGACCGTCGTCCTCAGGGGCTTTCAGCCACAAAGAAAACGTAGACCAGCGAAGGGGGGCGCGAGCTTTGTCCGGTACACTCGAGCCGGACGGCGCCGGGGCGGTCACGTTCTCGATGATCGAATGGAGCGATACCACATTGTCTTCTCGATCCGTAACCACAGTGTCGCAAACAGTGAACATAAGCAATGTAGGCATAAGATCCGCTTACGCGTACGCCCTCTCTCCCGTATGTAGGAACACGGTGTTGTCAGCTTCTGGTTCCACAAATGGAGTATCTTCCCAGGCCTTAAGGCGCATGGTTCGAGCTGATGCGTCGTGTACGTCTAACAGGACCTCGGTTATGTTTTCTGCGCTCATTCCGGTCCGGGCGGCGGCCATACCCAACCGCTGGGCCAACTTCCGTACGGTTATAGCAACCACCTGTTTCATATCGGGCGAACCGGCCGCTAGTCCGTACAGCTCCAGATCAAGCGCGTCCGCCACCTCGCGAATACGCTCAAAACTTGCCTCGAGGTAATCGATCGCCTCGTATCGCTGAATCTGTTGTGCGTGCAATCCGACACGATCAGCCAATTCACGCTGCGTTAGCCCCGATGCGATGCGTGCCTGAATGAGGATTTTTGGTATATCTCCCCAACCCTCGACGGTCAGGACACCGACCTCCCCAGAACGCAACCGCTCATACTCCTCAAGCTCGTGACGGAGATCCTCTAATTGGCTGCGCAAGCCAGCCTCCTCGGCTTGTCGAAGAAGTGGATGGATATTCTCGTCCTGCTCCTCGGGCAGTGATTGTAGCGCTTGCTCGAACCTCTCGGCTTGCGCGCGTGTGATTCGGTACTGCCGTTCGTTTCTGATCATGGCAAACTCCTTAGCTCTAAGGCGACAATGCCCTTACGTGCACCCGTGGACTTATCTATCTGGAAGAAATCAAGAAAAATCAGACCGCTTTTGCCTTCTAGCCCCTGGGCCACGAACAACTCACCGTAGAACTTCGCCTTTTGCGCACGACGGCCGTGCTTAAAATCGAGGAACACAGGGTCTAACAACGTTGGATCCACTCCCACAATGTCCCAACAGGCGTCAAAATCATTAGGGAAGCTCTTCGTTGTCACAAAACTTCCATCAACGTAAAGTGTCTGGCATCCTGCTGCCCTTAGCGCTCTCGCGGCGGCGAGAAGACCTTTCAAGAGTTTCTGCCGGTGGAGGTTTGAGCCAAAGTGTTGAGCGAACGCGGCCCAACTGATGGAATGAATCCCCGGGGGCAAATTGCCGTCGGGGGCAAATGAAGGCAGCATAACACAATAATATCCTTGTGTTCACGAAAGGTCAAGAAACATTTGTACTATCTCGCCATTTTCGACTCTCTACACCTTCTCCCTACCTCCCCCGCCCACGGCTGCTGTGCCAGCCGCGAGCAGAGCCTGACTGCGTCTGTCGGTGGTCATTCCTCAGGGGCACGTCAACCAGTATGCAACCCCGCCATGATGGCTGCAAGCGCCGCGCCCATCAACCTGACGCCTTGCTTCTCCGAAAAGCAAACGCCGGGCTGACCTGGCCCGGCGTCCTGGCGTGTGCGACCTGGCACCTTCGCGTTTAGCGGCATCCTACCCTGGCGCGGCGGGGCGATCAACCGCCCCCTCGGGTATTGGAGGTCGGGCCGAAAGTCCCGAGCCGTGGTCCTTCAAGGGGAATGCACCGGGCATGATCGTCCCAGACACACCATGCGCCGGGCTACCCTCAAGCTCGGCGCGCGGTTACGACTGCCACGTTGCCGCGCCAGTCTATACGAGAGCTGCGATAGTTTCAAGAGCCTTCCCGTCATCCCGTCCTTTATTCCCGCTGTGTTCGAAGCACCTTGCCCCGCTCATCTACCTCAAGATAAAGGCTCGTAGCGTAGGTTTTGTGCAACTGGAGGCCAAATCGTTCAAGCGGCCTCCAAAAGGCCACTTTCAAACAAAGGGAGCGGCAGCTGGAGTGCCCAGGGGCCGGTCTGGAGGGCCTGCCATCCAGGCCGCTTGGCGGTGCGGCCCGAGCGGCGGCCCTCTGAGTCTACGAAGATCTCGACGAGCTCGTAGCCATTGGCGGCACACCAGCCTTGAACCGAATTGGTCTGGCGCTCGGCCGAGTAGCGGTCGCTCTCGACCTCGTCGCGCGTCAGGCTCTTGCGCGCGTATCCAAGGGCGATGGGCTTTCGCTGGGCCAAGGGTTGACCTCCCCGCGGCACCCTCGTACAATGCAAGGCAAAGGCGCACGGCGCCGCAATAGCAGGGATGGACGCCGCTCACGAGCTTCGCAGGCACGAGCGGCGTTCTTCGTTGTGGAGGCTATGGCAATGGAGTTAGGGACCGCGGCTCACGGGAGACTGGGTGGGGTCCACTGTGGAATTTCCACAGTGAGTGTACCGCGGGGGATTGTCAGAACGGTAGATTGTCGTCGAGCGAGGGGGCGATTTCAATGTGCAGAAGGAGTGGCACGGGCGCCGCCATGCGCTGGCCGGGCAGCCGTGCTGGTGCCGACGGGGGGATAGGGGACTCTCAAGGGTAGGTTGACAGTGCCTCCATCCTCGCTGGGTCCTGGTGCGTCGCCCTTGAGCCTTCTGGCTCCCTCTCCCTTGGAGGGAGAGGGCTGGGGAGAGGGTGGGGCGCCGCCGAAGCCAGCCACCATGGATGAGCAACCGACCCTTGAAAAGGATAGGGGAGGGGGGCGAAGAACAGACGTCGTTTTTGAGGAAGACGAAAAGCCCGCGGCGGGGGGCCAGGGGCTCTACGCTGACCGAGTACTTACAACCGGGAAAGAAGCTGCAGAGTTCGCCACGCCAACTCGATATTGCGTGCAACGGTTCTCTCCAATTGTCTTATCGGTCGATCGTCGTAATCGGCGATATTCCGATCAATTCGCAAGCGCTTCAAATTGTCGGCGACTTTCTGATAATTGAAGTTTTGGTGTTGCTCAAACTTCCTGTGAACGTATCTGTGTTCGTTCCTGTGTTCTTCATCGTCACGACCGGGATCAGTATAAAGTTTCCGCTTTTTGAGGAGGTTGCGCGCCTCGCAAAAAGCAGCATAGGAAGCCCGACTCAACGCCGATCGCGCCCGTGCCTCTTGTCCTGCTGCTGGCTCCGGGGGGTCTCCCGCAAGCTCTTGGGCGAGACGGGCGTATTCTGACCAGTCGAAAGCCATTGTTATTCCAGGTGGATCAGGAAGGCTCCCCCGCTGGCGCGCGATGCACTCACCGCCCACTCATCATCGAGTTGATCCAGGCGATCAAGGGCCTGCACTGGGTCGAGATCGGTCTGGATAAAGGCGACTAACTGTCGCTCTCTTCGGTCTTCAGGATCTACCACCACCTCAAGTGCGATCTCCACATCCTCCCCGAAGCACCTTTCGATATGGCTGCGGGCTTCAAGCAACAATGCTTCCACAGCTGGATGGTCACGTACAAGCGCGCGCACGCGGTCAGGATTTCTAAGCGTGTAAAGCTGCTCCCACAAACCGATCTGCAAATCAGGGCCGTGGGTATAGCCTGTGCCAACAAATACCTCAACATCCAGGTTGAACTGTGATACATCTGCCGCTTCTGGACTACCATATTCAAAAAAGTCTCGACTTACGAAGCGCCTTACGAGCGTCCGAACAACATCGGTTTTGGGAACAGATCGAGATGACCAATCCGATTTGCAAGGTGATAGCTGTAGTGCCACGATCTATCCCTCCTCTACGTCAACTTTGGCCTGTCTAAGGAACTTCTCGACATTGTCGTGAATAATTCTGGCAATCTCGGGCATAATCAGAGGAGATATAGCTATTTTTGCAATAGGGCGGACAGTCAACTGCTCTGGTACGGAACTCTCTGGAGGCGGGGGAACAATTTCTCCAAAAACCAAGAAAAATTCTGGACCACCATGAGTAATCCACAACATATTGGCATAGTAAGTAGGTACATCGCCGGCATTCTCGGGCCACTTGATGGAGATTACCCCTTTGGTCGGTTCATCCATGAACATTCCCTTGCCAACTGTCATCAAGAAGGGAGGCAGAGTGTTGGTTTCGCCGTGGCGAGGTGAAAAGCATGAAGTGTAGTATAAACGAAGAGAGGATGAAGCCTGGCGACTCGGCCAGACGATCACATTCTACCCCATATCTTATATAGCGCCAATTGCCACTTGACTTCATGGCATTGATATCCCATATTGACTCCAGCAATTCGCCTGCCACCCCTCTATACTCGCTTTCTCCACCCCTTCACCTACCACTGTTGCGCCGGCAGAGGCCAAGATTTGGCCGCATCGAGGCGCGGGTGTGCTGGACGGAAGGGCCGTCGGCGGAGGGAGAGAGGGGCGAGGGGGCAAACGGCTGGTGTGGTCACTATGGAAGCGGTAAGGCTCGAGTCGTGGAAGCGGCACCGGAAGTGGCACTGGAAGCGCTCAACGGGCGGGCAGCGCGCATTCGCGAGATGATCCGTCAAAAGCGCAGCCAGCGCGAGATCATCAGAGAGATCTGGAATGTGGAGGGTGGCCGACGCTACGTCACAGCTGCTCAAGAGTTGAGCGAGATCCTGGCACGGAGAGCGTAACTGGTTGGGGATATACAGGGGGCTAGAAAAGGGGGATTTGCTTCGTAAAAAGGCCAAAAATGAGGCAGGTGGTGGCGCATAAAAGAATTGAGCCAACTTGCGAATAAGGGTACACTGGTACCCAGGCAAAAAAGCGCAAAGTTGGCTCAGGAGATGAAGTATAGCACAAAAAGCTGGTTAAGACATGTTATTCTGGTCCGACTGCACCTGTTGGTGGTACTGAGTTGTCTGGGCTTGACCCTGTTGGGACCGGTCGTGGAGAGCCAGGGAGGTTGGGTAAGTTGCCCGCCGCGCCTGGTGGTGATCGCGGGCGTTAGGGGGCGTAAGGAGGGGCGGCCCGGCTGCGGTCGCGGTCAGGCGGCCGGGTGGGTTCAGCGTTGGGAGTGGATCTGGCAAACGTGGCCGGTGCCCTTTTTGCGGAGTGGCCTGTTGGGGTGGCTGTGGCTGGTTAGCGGGCAGTGGGGGTCAGGTTGGGTGGTGGGGTTACCCTGGCTGGTGTGGCTGTGGACAAGCAGTGGGCGGATCTGGCCGAGCCTGCGGCGGCAGCCAGAATGGCGGCTGGGGGGCTGGTTGCTGTGGCAAGGGCAGCGGCTCGTCCTAATCGGTTCGCTGGGGGTGGCCGTGGCACAGTGGCTGCAGAGCGAGCATGGCGTCGCAGGGGCGGGTGGGCCGAGCCTGCAGGAGATCAGCCTGGGCTGTGTCGTGTGTGGGCGGAGTGAACCGTGGGTGCAGGTTGAACGACAGAGCGATGGCAGTTACCGGGCTGAACTCTGTGGACATTTCCGCCTACAAGTGGCCGGGGATGAAGCCCGTTCGGATGCGGCTTATGATTTTGTTTCTGCGGCTGCTGGAAGTGGCAGGACCCGAGCGGGTGATTGGCCGCACCCGCGATGACCGGGCGCCTTTTGTCCGCCAAATGCAGGTAGCCGAGTGGTTCGGGGTGCCCCAACCGAATGTGAGCCGGTGGGAGCGATACTGGCTGGCGGGCAATTGGCCTGATCTGTTGAGTGAGAAAACAGTGGAGCTCTTGACGGCTGAGGTACGGGCTCGGATTATTCAGGTGTTTGCCGCCTTTCCCTGGTGGGGCCTGAAACAAGTGCATCATCACTTGCGGGAGCAAGGGCAAGCCCTGACTTACCGGCAAGTGCGGCAAGTGGCGGAGGAGAGTGGCTGGGGCCAGTTGCGGCAGGAGCTACAGCGCCGCTATCACCTCAATGCCGACAGCTTTCGACCCCGGGATGACTGGCTGGTGGGCCAATTGTTGAGCCAGGTTGAAACGCTGTTGGCCCGGCTGGAAGCGGGTCAGGGCTTGACCCCCCAGGAGCAAATCACCCTCACCGAAGTCCACACCCTGGCGGCGGAGAGTGGGGTGGCCGCTCATCCCCCGCTGAAGGCCTTGCCCTGGCTGCTGCGGGTGGAACAACTCTTGTTTGGCCAGTGGCAGACTGTCACCGATGATCAGGTCAGGTGCATCTACTGCGGCTCAACTCACGTCGTGCGCAAGCGCCGTCAACCGCGCTGGAAAAAGGACTACGATGCCCAGGGACAAGTACAGGTCGTCGCCGTCTATCGCTCCTACTGCCGTAATCAGGCTTGTGACAAGGGCAGTTTCACGAACTTGCCCCCCGGTTTGGTGCCCTATTCAGTCTATCGGACCGAGACCAAACTGCTGGCCTTGCAGATGGACACCTGGGGTGACAGCACCTATCGGCGCACTGGTCAGGCCTTGGGCCTCAAAAGTATGACGATTTACCGTTGGGTGAGTGCCTGGGGTGATGACTTGTTGCCGATGGCGGCTTTGTTCGGGGTGGTCAAATCAAGCGGGGTCATCGGGGTGGATGAGAAATACGTGTTGGTGCCCAAAAATGACAAGCCCGCCGATAAAATGCGACGCTGGATGGATGTCTCCCTGGCCGTGGATGTCTACACTTATGACCTGTTGCACATTGCCATCTCCGCCCACAACGACAAGGCCAATGCGCTGGCCTTCCTGTTGGACCTGCGAGCCAAAGGTTATCAGCCCCGGGTCGTGGTCACTGACCTGCGGCGCGACTATGGCCCCGACATCGCCCAGGTCTTTCCCCAGGCCGTCCATCACGAGGGTATCTTTCACGCCTTGCAGTATGTAGGTACCATGTGTCGCCAAATCTATGGCCGGGGGTATGCCCACACCCAACCCGAAGTCGAGACCCTCCGCCAAGACATCGTTCAGATTTTCCGGGCCAAAACTAAACGCACCGCGCAAAAACGCTATGAAAAAGTGCTGGCCCTCCGCGAACAATATGTCCACCAACAGAGTGAAGCTGCCATGATTTTTGATTTCCTGGAACGGCACTGGCCCAAGTTGGTCAATGCTATCGAAAGCCAGCTCATCCCCAAAACCAACAACACGGTGGAATTGGTTATTCGCCGCTTTGACCAGCACTATCAATCTTTCTGCGGCTTCAACAGCATCGACACCGCCCAGTGTTTCCTGGCTGTGTTTGAGAAGGTCTACCGCTTTACCCCCTTTTCCGACGATGCCCAACCCGCCATCCGGGGCAAGTGCCCATTGGAGTTGGCTGGCTATGACATCAGCCAGTTGCCTATGGCGGCGCTCTGTAAAGGGCTTAGCTTTGATTGGCCCCTGGAGGTGGCTCACAATGATGTCCCCAATTAGTTACGCTACCTGGCACGACTGGTATGATCCGACCACAAGTGTGTTATACTGAGATTCGAGGCAAACAACAGCACCGGGGACGTCCCCGGCGCTGTTCTATGTCAGTCTCGCAAAGAGCCTGGGCCAGGCGGCGGAGGTACTCGGTGTGTGGCCCGGCGAGGGCATCCAAAGGTGGGCCGGGTGGGATTCGAACCCACATGCCTTTCGGCATCGGATTTTAAGTCCGACGTGTCTGCCGTTCCACCACCGGCCCAGAGGATACGCGCTCTGCCGCATCATACACACGGCACGAGGAGCTGTCAAGAGATCTACGAGAAAGAGCCGCCGGGCGGCGGCTCTTGAGAGGCGACGGCCGGATTCGAACCGGCGATCGGGGTTTTGCAGACCCCTGCCTTGCCACTTGGCTACGTCGCCATCGTAAGGGTGCGGAAGAGCGGGCGATCGGATTCGAACCGACGACCTTCTCCTTGGCAAGGAGACGTTCTACCACTGAACTACGCCCGCAACCGACGGCCAAAGTATAACACAACGGCCGCCTCCGGTCAAATACAACCCCAATTTGGGGATTTGGGGTGTACGCAGGCGTTGTGGGGGGCGGACCCCTCCCCCAGCCCCTCCCCGTTTCGGTTCAGGGGCGGACAGGGGGGT
>DOUV01000395.1:0-17573 GCA_003520455.1 Chloroflexota bacterium
CCCGCTGCGCTCGTTACCTGCGGCAACAATGCCGGCCCGCGCGAGTCCGGAACCGGATCCAGCCCTGCGGCAGTTGACCGAAGGTGGCTGTTGCGTCCAGCCCTTCTGGGCCCCGGATGGTCGCCGCGTCCTCTTCATTGACAAGCCAGGTCCGAGCAGCCAGGTTGGTTTGTGGGGCGTGGACACCAGCCATCCGGGGGCCGCGCCAGAACTGTACACCGCCCGGCTCGGCTCCTACGCCGGCAACATGGCCTTCCTGGTCGAGTTAACCCGCGACACCACGACCATCGAGCGCGTCGCGGACGGCCTGCGCTGGACCGTTCCGGCCAACGGCCGCTCGATCGCCATCTCGCCCGGCCAACAGCTCATCGCCTGGCAGGTGACCGATTCAAACGTCTCTTTCGAGCGGCGCGTCGCTCAGATCTGGGTGGCCAACCTCGACGGCAGCAATGCTCACGCGGTCGCTACCGTTCTGGGCGGTGGCCTGAGTGGCTGGATCACCGACGACCTTCTGCTTCTCAGCCGCCGAGAGACGACTGGTGCCAGCACGCGGATTCTGTACACCCATTCTCTGTCCGGTGCCCCTTCGGCCGTCCTGGCCCGCTCCGATCGCCTGAGCGGCGGGCTCCTCTCGCCCGACGGCCGCTGGCTGATCTATGCCATCGCCTTGAGCAAGGATACAACCCAGAATGGCCTGTGGGTAGTCCGTACGGACGGCGGCGCCCGGCAGAAGCTCGGTCGATCCCTGTATGGGAGCTACCAGTGGCGTGACCGCCACCGCCTGCTGATCGTCCCGTTCAAACTCGGTGCCACCAGCCACGAACTCTGGCAGTTCGACGTCGAGAGCGGCGAGACGCGCCGCCTGACCGATCCGGCGGTGACTCTCTTCAGGATCGCCAACGCCGACTGGAGTGCTTCGCCTGACGGCCGCGCCGTCGTTTTCGTCTCGAGTCCCGACGACAACCTCTGGCTGCTAGAACTGGGTGACGAGTAAAGCGACAGTTACGGCAGAATCGCCGCGCCTCCACCTCACTTCACGAGCCGAAGACACAGAAAAAGCGCTTCGAGCGCGGCAGGAGAAACCGGTTGAATTCCTGACCGGCCTCCTGGCGGGGATCGGGGCAATGCGGTATGAATGAGGAGGAAGACGCCAGAGCAGAGCGGACGCGACGCTGCATTGCTAACACTTCGTGCTTCACGTTGTCCGTGGTATGATCTCTGAAGAGGGCGGAGAACTGACATGACGGGAATACGAATCGGGACGGTGATCGTTGTGCTGGTCGCTCTCATCGCCGTGGGGATCGGTGGTTTCTCCTATGGAACGACGGTCGGCCAGGCACGCGCGGCCTCGGTCCGAGCACGCTTCTTCCAGGAACGCGGCGGCGGTGGCCAGGCATCACGTTCGCCGGGTCGGGAGGGCAGAGCGGCCGCTTCAATCCCGATAACTTCGCGGGCGGGCAGGTGAAGAGCGTCCAGGGCAATACGATCGAGCTGAGCACGGCGAGTGAGGTGCTCAAAGTCCAGGTCAACGACCAAACCCGGATTCAGAAGATGGCCCGGCGGCTTTGGGCGACATCAAGCCGGATGAGCGGATCGTCATGCAGGGCCAGCGGCAGTCGGACGGTACGTTCATGGCGACGGCGATTCAGATCGGACGGGGTGAGTTCGGCCCGGGCACAAACGGGCCGGTCCAGGGAGGACCGTGAGGAGTCACACGTGTAGTGGGTAAGAGAACATCGGTCGATTATTTTGGCCCTTCCGTGGTCTTGACTTTCGAGCCAATCTTATAGATTCCCGACACCTCGTGAGGGCGTCGGGATTTTTTGTGGGGCCAATCGGTGTTCTGTCCCACGTTGTGCCTGATGTCATGAGTCACAGGCAACATCTGTCGCTTCCCTGCTCCGTCCCCGTCCACTATGCTTTCAACGATATCGTCCTAATTTGCGCGTGTCGGGGGCCGGCACGCGGTGTGTGAAGGAGTTGGCGCTATGGGAACTGTCCGATTGGATGCTGTACACGGCGCTGGAGGTAAGAGAATTCTTGAGATGGAGCCCCCGAAATGGGTGTATCTCTTTCATGAGGTTGATGAGGCTGAGGAATATGCCGGTGATTGGGATGGCGTGCGTGCGCTGCTGGGTGGCAAGGGCGCCAACCTGGCGGAGATGACCCGCCTTGGCCTGCCGGTGCCACCGGGCTTCACCGTCACGACCGAGGCCTGTATCGTCTTTTTGAAAGCCGGCGAACAATTCCCTCCGGATCTGTGGGAGCAGGTGCTCGTCGCGCTGAAGGAGATCGAGCGCAAGGCCGGCAAGGGCTTTGGCGATTCGCACAATCCCCTGCTGGTCTCCTGCCGCTCAGGGGCCAAGTTCTCGATGCCTGGCATGATGGATACGGTGCTCAACATTGGCCTCACCGAAGAGACTGCCAGGGGCATGATCGAGCTCACCGGCGACTCGCGCTTTGTCTACGACGCCTACCGCCGGTTGGTCCAGATGTTTGGGTCGGTGGTGATGGGGATCCCGGATGAGCCGCTTGAAGAGATTCTCACCGGGTATCGTCGCCGCCGCGGCGTCGAGACCGATGCAGAGTTGGCGGCTGAGGACTGGATCGCGGTTACCGCCGAATTCAAAGCCCTGTTCCAGGCGCACACGGGCCGGCCCTTCCCCGACGATCCCTACGAGCAGCTGCGACTGGCCATCGAGGCGGTCTTCAAGTCCTGGAACGGCAAGCGGGCGGTGGACTACCGCAATGCCGCCGGTATTTCCCACGACCTGGGGACCGCCGTCAACATCCAGACGATGGTCTTCGGCAACATGGGCTGGAACTCCGCGACGGGCGTTGCCACGACGCGCAATATCTCGACGGGTGAGAACGAGATCGAGGGCGACTATCTGCTGAACGCGCAGGGTGAGGACGTGGTGGCCGGCATCCGCCTCACGAAGGACATCTCGGAACTCAAGAATGATCTGCCCCGGGCCTGGGATGAGTTCGCGACGATCTGCCGCACGCTGGAGAAGCACTACCGCGAGGTCCAAGACGTCGAGTTCACCGTCGAGCGCGGGAAGCTCTGGATGCTGCAGACGCGCGACAGCAAGCGCACGGCACAGGCCGCGGTGAGGATCGCCGCCGACCTGGCCGAGGAGGGCTTGATCACCCGTGAGGAAGCCGTCTGGCGCATCACGCCGGCCCAGATCGATTTCTTCTTGCACCCGCAGTTTGATTCCAAGGCCAAGAAGGCGGCCGCCGAGGCCGGCGATCTTCTGGCGACCGGCCTCAACGTGTCGCCCGGCGCGGCCGTGGGTATGATCGCCTTCGACGCCGATACGGCTGAGGCGTGGGCGCGCAAGGAGGGCCGGGATGTGATCATGGTTCGGCCGGAGACGAAGCCGGACGATGTCCACGGGATGCTCGCGGCCAGGGGCATCCTGACAAGCCGCGGCGGGCGCACCAGCCATGCGGCCCTGGTCGCGCGCCAGTTCGGCAAGCCGGCCGTCGTCGGCGTCGCCGAGCTGGAGATTGATCTGACCAGGCGTGAGATGGCGGTGAATGGCCGTGTTTTCAGGGAGGGCGGCTGGATTTCCATCGAGGGCACGAGCGGCGAGGTCTATGCCGGCAAGCTCGAGACCACCATACCTGATATCAACGATCCGCACCTCCTGAAGATGCTCTCCTGGGCTGATGAGATCCGCACGCTGCAGGTCTGGGCCAACGCCGACTACCCGCGGGATGCCCAGCGCGCGCGGGACTACGGGGCGCAGGGTATCGGTCTCACCCGGACCGAGCACATGTTCTTCGAGACTGAGCGGTTGCCCTTCGTCCAGCAGATGATCCTGGCCGACAACCCGGACGAGCGCAACGCGGCTCTGGAGGCGCTGCTGCCCTTCCAGCGCAGCGACTTCGAGGGGCTGTTCCGGGTCATGGACGGCCTGCCCGTGATCATCCGGCTGATTGACCCACCGCTGCACGAGTTCCTGCCCAGTCACGACGAACTCCTACGTGTTGTCACCGAACTCCAAACGCGCAAGCAATTGGGCGCGCTCACTTCTGCGGAGGAGCAGACACTGGCCGAGAAAGAGGACATGCTGGCGGCCGTCAACCGGCTGCGCGAGGCCAATCCGATGCTCGGTCTGCGGGGCGTGCGTCTGGGCATTCACATCCCCGAGCTGACGGCGATGCAGGTTCGGGCCATCTTCGAGGCGGCCTGCACGGTGGCGAAGGAGGGGGTGGAGGTTCATCCGGAGGTGATGATCCCGCTGACCGCCCACGTGAACGAGCTGAAGGTCGAACGCGCCGATCTGGAGCGGGTGGCCCGGCAGGTGGTGGAGGAGCAAGGGATCGAGATTCCCTACAAGTTTGGGACCATGATCGAGATTCCGCGCGCGGCCCTGACGGCCGACGAGATTGCCGGGTATGCCGAGTTTTTCTCCTTCGGCACCAACGACCTGACCCAGACGACGTTCGGCATCTCGCGGGACGACGCCGAGGCCGGGTTCCTGGTGGAGTATCAGGAGAAGCACATCCTGCCGGAGAACCCCTTCGCCACCATCGACGAGCGCGGCGTCGGCAAGTTGATGGAAATGGCCGTGAAGCTCGGCCGGCAGACGCGGCCCGACCTGGAGGTGGGCATCTGTGGGGAGCACGGCGGCGATCCCAATTCGGTGCACTTCTGCCATCGAATTGGCCTGAACTACGTGAGTTGCTCGCCCTTCCGGATCCCCATCGCCCGGCTGGCCGCGGCCCATGCAGCCCTCGGGCGGTCCGGTCGCGATTTGTAGGCGAGGGTGGCGACCGTTGCGATTGGTCGGTATCTCGTGGCGTTCGCCCCTCGTCCCCGACGAACGACGAAGGACCGGATTCGGTCCTTCGTCGTTCGTTGTGGCGGGTGCTGGTGACTGCTGGGAACAATTACACCCCACCTCAATGACGATTGACCCAAGGCGAGCGGGGGCAGTCGATGTAACATAGGGACAATGGTGTCCCGGTCGAGCGGCCGATCGTCGTGAGCGCGATCGACGCCGGGAACGGCTCGCCAGATTGGTTGGACCCTCCCCAAGACGGGAGGGGTCTGCAGGCCGCCCGTCACGGCCTGGCTCGATTGTTCGTAAGTTATGAGGAGACGATGTCATGGAACGACCGTACGTAACTATTGATGGCAACGACGCCGCTGCATATGTTGCGCACAAGACCAACGAAGTGATCGCCATTTTCCCGATCACACCTTCTTCGCCTATGGGTGAACTGGCCGATCAGTGGAGTGCTCTCGGCGAGAAGAACATCTGGGGGACCGTGCCACTGGTGCAGGAGATGCAGGCGGAGGGCGGCGCTGCGGGCGCCATCCACGGAGCGTTGCAGGCCGGTTCGCTGGCCACGACCTTCACCGCCAGCCAGGGTCTCCTGCTGATGATCCCCAACATGTATAAGATTGCGGGCGAGCTGACCAGCACGGTCTTCCACATCGCCGCGCGCTCGCTGGCGGCCCAAGGGCTCTCGATTTTTGGCGATCACAGCGACGTGATGGCAGCCAGGGCCGCCGGTTGGGCCATGCTCTTCTCCAATTCCGTCCAGGAGGTGATGGACTTTGCCCTGATCGCTCAGGGGAGTACCCTGGAGGCCCGCGTGCCCTTCTTGCACGTGTTCGACGGCTTCCGCACCTCCCACGAGATCATGAAGATCGAGAAGCTGACGGAAGAGGACATCCGCGCCCTGATCGACGACGACCTGGTGCGGGCGCACCGGTTGCGCGGCCTCTCGCCCGATCGGCCCTTCATTCGCGGCACCGCCCAGAATCCCGACGTCTACTTCCAGGCCCGCGAGACGGTAAACCCGTACTACCTGGCCACGCCTACGATCGTGCAGAATGCGATGGATAAGCTCGCCGCGTTGGTCGGCCGCCAATACCATCTCTTTGACTACGTGGGTGCTTCCGACGCGGAACGGGTCCTCGTCGCGATGGGCTCGGGCTGCGAGGCGGCTGAGGAGACGGTCAATGCCCTGGTGGCCCGAGGCGAGAAGGTGGGCCTGGTGAAGGTGCGGCTCTACCGCCCCTTCTCCGCCGAGCATTTCCTGGCCGCTCTGCCGGCGACGACCAGGGTGATTGCCGCCCTGGACCGCACCAAGGAACCCGGCGCAGCCGGCGAACCGCTCTATCAGGATGTGGTCACGGCGGTCAGCGAGGGCTTCGCCAACGGCCAAATGCGACGCACGCCGGAAGGGCGCCGCAGTTCCGACGACTTTCCCCGCACCATCGGTGGCCGGTACGGCCTCTCATCCAAAGAATTCACCCCCGCCATGATCAAGGGGGTCTTCGACGAGATGGCCAGGCCCCAACCCAAAAACCATTTTACCGTCGGCATCGCCGACGACGTGACCCACACCAGCCTCGACTACGATCCCAGTTTCACCATCGAGCCGCCCGATGGAGTGCGGGCACTCTTCTGGGGGTTGGGGTCGGATGGCACGGTCGGGGCCAACAAGAACTCGATCAAGATCATCGGCGAGGAGACCGACCACTACGCCCAGGGCTACTTCGTCTACGATTCGAAAAAGTCCGGCGCGCGCACTGTCTCTCACCTGCGCTTCGGCCCCCGGCCGATCCACAGCACCTACCTGATCCAGAGCGCCAGCTTCGTGGCTGTGCACCAGTTCAACTTCTTGGAGCGCTACAATGTACTCCAGGTGGCCGAGGAGGGCGCGGCCTTCCTGCTGAACAGCCCCTACGGCCCGGACGAGGTCTGGGATCGGCTGCCACGGATGGTGCAGGAGCAGATTGTCGCCAAAAAGCTGAAGTTCTACGTGATCGACGGTTACGGAGTGGCGAAGGCCGCCGGCATGGGCAACCGCATCAACACCGTCATGCAAACCTGCTTCTTCGCCATCAGTGGAGTGTTGCCTCGCGGCGAGGCGATCGCCAAGATCAAGGAGGCCATCGAGAAGACCTACGGCAAGCGCGGCGAGGCAGTTGTGAGGAAGAACTTTGAGGCGGTGGATTCCACCCTGGATCAGCTCTACGAGGTTCGCGTCCCCGACCGCGTGACCAGCACAATCGAGATGCCGCCCGTGGTCCCGCCCCAGGCGCCGGAGTTTGTGCGCAGGGTGACGGCCCGAATGATGGCCGCCGAGGGTGACCTCCTGCCAGTGAGCGCCCTGCCGGTCGATGGAACTTATCCGAGTGGTACGTCGCAGTGGGAGAAGCGCAACATTACCCTGGAGGTGCCGGTCTGGGACTCGGACCTCTGTATCCAGTGCGGCAAGTGCGTGCTCGTGTGCCCCCACGCGGCAATCCGGGCTAAGACGTTCGACGAGAGCGCGCTGATGGGCGCGCCCGAAACCTTCATGAGCGCCGACGCCCGTTGGAAGGAACTGCCGGGCAAGAAGTACGCCCTGCAAGTCGCCGTCGAGGATTGCACGGGGTGCAGCCTCTGCGTCGAGGTGTGCCCGGTCAAGGATAAGCGGCAGGCGGAGCGCAAGGCCCTCAATATGGAGCCGCAACTACCCCTGCGCGAGGAAGGGCGTAAAGGGTGGGATTTCTTCCTCAGCCTGCCGGAGGTTCCACGCCACGACGGGCTGAAGTTCAACAACGTCAAGAACGTCCAGCTCCTGCAGCCACTGTTCGAGTTCTCCGGCGCCTGCGCCGGCTGCGGCGAGACCCCCTACCTCAAGCTCCTGAGCCAGCTCTTCGGCGACCGGGCGATTGTTGCCAATGCCACCGGTTGCTCCAGCATCTACGGCGGCAACCTGCCCACCACACCCTGGTCCTTCAATAAGCAGGGGCGTGGTCCCGCCTGGAGCAACTCGCTCTTCGAGGACAACGCCGAGTTCGGGCTGGGTATGCGCCTGACGCTGGACAAGCAGACCGAGTATGCCCGTGAGCTCGTCGCTCGGCTTCGAGATGCCATCGGCCCCGAACTCGTTGAGGGGCTGCTCTACGCCGACCAATCGGATGAAGCGGGCATCGAGGCCCAGCGGCAGCGCGTGGTGGCGCTGAAAGCCCTGCTGGCGGGCCGGGAGGAGCCGGGCGCGCGCGACCTGCTGAGCCTGGCGGACGTCCTTGTCAAGAAGAGCGTCTGGATCGTCGGCGGCGATGGCTGGGCCTACGACATCGGCTACGGCGGCCTGGACCACGTGCTGGCCAGCGGTCGCAACGTCAACGTGCTGGTGTTGGACACAGAGGTCTACTCGAACACGGGCGGCCAGGCCTCCAAGGCCACGCCACTAGGCGCCGTGGCCAAGTTCGCGGCCGGGGGCAAGGCCACCCCCAAGAAAGACCTGGGCATGATCGCGATGAGCTACGGCACCATCTATGTCGCTCGCGTCGCGATGGGAGCGAACGATGTCCATACAGTCCGGGCCTTCGTGGAGGCCGAGGTCTACAATGGGCCATCGCTGATCATCGCGTACAGCCAGTGCATTGAGCACGGGATCGATATGGCCAAGGGCATGAACCAGCAGAAACTGGCCGTCGAATCCGGTTACTGGCCGCTCTACCGCTACAACCCGGCGTTGAAAGTTGCAGGCCAGAATCCGTTCCAGTTGGATTCCAAAGCGCCGAAGATTCGACTCGAGCAGTACGCCTACAACGAGACCCGCTATCGCATCCTGACCCAGACCGATCCGGAGACAGCGGCTCATCTCATGGCTGAGGCTCAAAAAGAGGTGGATGAGCGCTGGCACAAATACGAGCAGATGGCAAAAGCCGGGGAACTGCTCCCGGCGTAAAACGACCGCGGCGTGAGGTGTGACGAGCCAGTTCACGCCTCACGCTGGCTCTGGCGACGCCGCCAGAAGGACGAGGGAGGTCCGATGAACTTCACCACCAGCTACATGGGAATGGTACTGTCGCATCCGATTGTGCCATCGGCCTCGCCGCTGTCCAGGGACCTCAGTCGCATCCGCCAGTTGGAGGATGCGGGTGCCGCGGCGGTGGTCATGTACTCCCTCTTCGAGGATCAGATCACCCTGAAAAGCCACCGTCTGGACCACTACCTGAGCTACGGCATCGAGAGTTTCGGTGAGGCCCTGAGCTACTTCCCAGACATCCCCACCTACAACGTCGACCCAGACGAATACCTGAACTTGATCAGGGCGGCCAAGGTGGCCGTCGATATCCCTGTCATTGGGAGTCTCAACGGGGTCTCGACGGGTGGCTGGATCGAGTACGCCCGCGAGATCGAGCAGGCGGGGGCCGATGGGGTGGAACTCAACGTCTATTTCATCCCCACTGATCCCCGGCTAACGAGCATCGAGGTCGAGCAGATGTACCTCGACATTCTCCGGGACGTGCGCCACAGCGTCTCCATCCCGATCGCCATGAAACTAAGCCCCTACTTCAGCGCCACCGCCAACATGGCCCATCGCCTGGCAGAAGCGGGTGCGGATGCATTGGTGCTCTTCAATCGCTTCTACCAACCCGACTTTGATCTGGACGAACTGGAGGTGGTTCCCCATCTGGTGCTGAGCGACTCCGACGATCTGCGGCTGCCCCTCCACTGGGTCGCGATCCTCTACGATCGGGTCCCGGTGGACTTCGGTATCACAGGTGGGGTGCACACGCACGAGGACGTACTGAAAGGCCTGATGGCCGGTGCCAGCGTGACCATGATGGCATCGGAACTCTTGCAGAGGGGTGCGGACCGGATCGGCGAGATCCTGGAAGATATGGCTCGGTGGATGGAGGAGCATGAGTATGAGTCGGTCGCCCAGATGCGCGGCAGCATGAGCCAGATGACCGTGGCAGAGCCGGCAGCCTTCGAGCGTGCCAGCTACATGAAAGTCCTGGGCTCCTGGCGAGCCGATTGGCCGCTTTCCAGTCTCTTTTCTTCAACCCTACAGCCGTGAAACGTACTGATCCGGGTGCCAGCCCGGCCCTTGACGCCGTCCGCGTTCCGTTTCACGGAGAGGATTGACTATGGCGCTCAACAGCGAGATTCAACTAGACGCCCTGCTGCCGCCTGAGATGGCCGCGAAGGCCGAACAGGTCGGCGTGAAGAAGGCCCACATGGACCTGGTCAGTATGTTTGTGTTGGCCGTGCTGGCCGGGGCCTTTATCGCCCTCGGCGCGATTTTCGCCACGACGGTCGTCGCCGGGGCCGGCGATGGGCTGCCGTATGGGGTGACCCGGCTGCTGGCGGGCTCGGTCTTCACCCTCGGTCTCATCCTCGTGATCGTTGGTGGGGCCGAGCTGTTCACCGGCAATAACCTGATCGTGATGGCCTGGGCCAATCACAAGGTCAGCACGGACTTACTCCTCCGGAACTGGACCATCGTCTACCTGGGCAACTTTGTCGGCTCGGTTGGTACCGCCCTGCTCGTGTTTGTTAGCGGCCAGTTCACCTTTGGCCAGGGCGCGATCGGCGTCGCCGCCCTGGCGACGGCCAGCGGGAAAGTCGGGCTCAGCTTCGTGCAGGCAATCGCACTGGGCATCCTATGCAACGCCCTGGTGTGCCTGGCGGTGTGGCTGACCTTTAGCGCCCGGACGACCACCGACCGGATTCTGGCAATCATCCCGCCGATCGCGGCTTTTGTGGCGGCCGGCTTCGAGCACAGCGTTGCCAACATGTACTTTGTTCCCATCGGCCTGTTCATCAAGGCTGGAGCGCCCGCATCGTTCTGGGCGACCATCGGCAAGAGCCCGGCCGACTATCCGGGCCTCACCTGGGGCCGCTTTCTACTCAACAACCTTCTGCCCGTGACCATGGGCAACATCATCGGTGGCGCAATTCTGGTTGGCGCAGTATACTGGTTTGTCTACCTGCGCCCGCAGCGAATGGCAGTGCAGCCCACTGCTTCCGCCTCGCCCGATACAGCGCCTATGCCGGTTGGCGTGGTGGGAAAAGGTCAAGTCTCATGACGATTGCCCGCGACGGCCGGGGCTGTGATGCCCACTTGAGTCGTCCGCCGTCGCCGGCAGCGATGCCTGGAGAGGATTGCCATGCTCAGTGAAGGAGCACTCGCCCCGAATGCCGTCGATCCAGAGATTGCCGCGCTGGTGGCCGAGCACGGCAATAACCCCGAAGCGATCCTTGCCATCTTCGAGACGCTCCAGTCCCAACGCGGCGGCCTGGCCCAGGCCGACATTTGTGGAATCGCGCGCGCGCTTCGCATCCCTACCGCGCAGGCGTACGGCGTGGCGACGTTCTACTCCATGCTCGCGATGTTGCCGCGCCCTGGCCAAACGCTTCGCGTCTGCGACGGTCCGGCCTGCTGGTTGGATGGCGCCATCCAGGTCCAGATGGCGCTTGAAGCGAACCTGGGAGAGGGATGGAATATCGAGCGGACGAGCTGTCTCGGGCTCTGCGACCGCGCCCCGGCCGCTCTCGTTGACGGCCACCAATGCGGGCCGCTCACACCCGAGCGGGTGCCGGCTCTACAGAACGGCTGGCGGGGCGAAGCGAGGGTGTATGCGGAGCCGCGCCAGGGCGAAACGCGAGTTCTCCTTGCCCACGCCGGCGCGATCGACCCGGACTCGATTGATTCCGCACTGGCTCACGGCGCCTACCGCGCCTTTCAGAGAATGCTCGCTCAATCGCCTGAAACCGTCCTCACAGAGATCGAGTCGGCGGGGCTACGCGGGCGAGGGGGTGCAGGCTTCCCGACCGGCCGTAAATGGCGGACGGTGGCCCAGGATGATCGGTCACTCAAGTACGTCGTGTGCAACGCCGACGAATCCGAGCCGCTGGTTTTCAAAGACCGGGTGTTGATCGACACCAACCCGCACCAGCTCCTTGAAGGTATGATGCTGGCCGCGTATGCCGTCGGTGCGTGCGAAGGCTTCATCTACATTCGCGGCGAGTACAAGGCGCAGGCGGCCCGGCTCGAGCGGGCTGTCCAGCAGGCGAAGGCTCACGGCTGGCTTGGCGAGCGCATCCACGGTACCGACTTCTCATTTCACGTTCACCTCCATCGGGGGGCTGGCGCGTACATCTGCGGGGAGGAAACAGCGCTGCTCGAGTCGTTGGAGGGCCGGCGCGGCGAGCCGCGCACCCGCCCGCCGTTCCCCGCCACGCACGGCTATCACGGCCAGCCCACCGTGGTGAATAACGTTGAGACCTTTGCGGCAATTCCCTCGATCGTTGCCAGCGGCGCGGCGAGGTATCGCGCCACCGGCAATCCATCGATGCCTGGCACCAAGCTCTACACGTTGCTCGGCCACGTCAATCGTCCCGGCCTGTTCGAGGCGCCGTTCGGCCTGACGCTCCGGCAGGTTATCGAAGAGTTCGGCGGCGGCATGCGACCCGGCTCGACCTTCCACTTCGCTCTGACCGGCGGTGCCGCCGGCACCATCGTTCCGCCCACCCTGCTGGATCTGCCGATCGACTACACCTCGGCCGCGAAGGGCGTGGCGCTCGGGGCGGGGGCCTTCCTGGTCTGCGACCAATCGGTCTCGCCGGTAGCCCTGCTGCGCGAGTTGCTGCATTTCTTTGCATCTGAGTCGTGCGGCAAATGTACACCCTGCCGCGTCGGCACGCGCCGGGCACGGGAGGTTCTGGACGGGCTGGTTGCCAGGCAGGGTCGCACGGGCGATATCGACGAACTCAGGCGGCTGGCCGATCTGCTGCAGGCTGCCTCATTCTGCGGCCTGGGCCAGTCGGTGGCGATCCCAATGAGATCGGCGCTGGCCCACTTCGGAAGCGCGTTTGAGGTGCCATCGAGCGCCGTAGTCGTGAACCGAGAGGAGGAATAGCGTGAACAGCCGGTTGTTGCCGGACTAAGGAGCGATGGGGTTTGATGTGGAAGAGGTAGATCTTACGCTCAAGCCAGATCTGTTGGTGGCCAAAGGCATTCGAGCCGTGCCCGTGGTTGCGGCGGGAGAACAACGGCTCGTAGGCCACGCGACGAGCGAGCAACGAGCCGCCTTGATCCGAGATGTGCTGGTTCCCACTCGGTTGACAGCACTCGCAGGAAGCCGCTCGGTCTACCCTAGCTGACGCGCGACATCACCGTTCTGAGCCGGTTCGGGAGTGCCCCAGCAGAGGGAGACACCATGACTGTGAACTTGACCATCAATGATCGACCGATCGAGGCGGATGAAGGCCAGACCGTTCTCGAAGCGGCCCGCGCCCATGGAATCGAGATCCCGACACTGTGCTACCACAAGGAGCTGTCGGCGGTCGGTTCGTGCCGGCTGTGCATTGTCGAGGCGAACGGCATCCGCGGCCAGGTGGCGTCGTGCACGCTGCCTGTGAGCGATGGGATGGTCGTCCGCACCGAGACTCCGGCCCTGGCTGAGTCTCGCAGGATGGCCTTAGAGTTGCTGCTATACGACTATGTCGATGCTGGCTACGCCGCCGGCGACCGCGCCGACACGGAGTTCATGCGTTGGGTCAGGCACTACGATGCCGGGCTCCCCGACGGCGTAACGCCAACGCCGCGTTACGCCGTCAACAGCGACCCGAACCCGTTCGTGTGGGTCGACCTCAACAAGTGCATTCTCTGCACCCGCTGTGTGCGGGCCTGTGCGGAAGTGCAGGGACGCTTTGTATGGGGGTTGGCCGAGCGTGGCTTCGACGCCCGGATCGTCGCGGGCGCGGACACAACGATGCTCAGGGCCCGTTGCGAATCGTGCGGTGCGTGTGTGGCCTACTGCCCGACCGGCGCCCTGGACAACAAGATGTCGATCGGGCTGGGCAAACCCGACAAGGTAGTCACCACCACCTGCACCTACTGCGGCGTCGGTTGCCAACTCGATCTCAATGTGAAGGACGGCAAGATCATTCGGGTCACCTCCAACCCCAGGGCCCCGGTCAACGGCATGGCGCTCTGTGTGAAGGGGCGCTACGGCTATGATTTCGTGCACCATCCGGACCGTCTGACCAGGCCGAAAGTGCGCCAGTATTTGCTAGATGGCTCGGGAACCCGGCTGCGGCCGGGCCATCGGGGTGAGTGGGTCGAGGTGGACTGGGAGACGGCGCTCGACATCACGGCCCGGAAACTGGTGGCGGTCAAGCGTGAGTCGGGGCCGGAGGCTATCGGCGTGTTGGGCTCGGCCAAGTGTACCAATGAAGAGAACTACCTGATGCAGAAGTTCGCGCGCCAGGTGATCGGTACTCACAACGTCGATCACTGCGCGCGGCTGTGCCACGCCTCGACCGTGGCCGGGCTGGCGATGTGCTTCGGCTCCGGAGCCATGAGCAACACGATGGATGACATTGCCAGGCACGCTGAGGCGATCCTGATCATCGGCTCAAACACGACCGAGCAGCATCCGGTCTTCGGTACGAAGATCCGCCAGGCCGTGCTGCGGCACGGGGTCAAGCTGGTCGTCGCCGATCCGCGGAAGATCGACATCACCGACTTCGCCCTGCTCCACATCCGGCAGAAGCCGGGCACCGACGTGGCGCTGATCAACGGCATCATGCACATCGTGCTGAAGAGGGACTGGCAGGATCAGGCCTTCATCGACGAGCGCTGCGAGGGCTTCGAGGAGTTCAAAGCGACGGTCGAGCAGTACACGCCGGAGCTTGTCTCCGAGATCACGGGCGTGCCGGTTGAGGACCTGTACCAGGCGGCCGAGATCCTGGCCCTCAACCGGCCGATGGCGGTCATCTGGTCGATGGGCATCACGCAACACACCACCGGTGTGATGAACGTGCTCAGCCTGGGTAACCTGCAGATGCTGCTGGGGAACATGGGTGTGCCGGGTGGCGGCGTCAACCCACTGCGCGGCCAGAACAATGTCCAGGGCGCCTGCGACGTGGCCGCGCTGCCGAACGTCTTCCCGGGGTATCAGCCGGTGACGAGCGAGGCCGTGCGTGAGAAGTTTGCGGCAGCCTGGGAGCTGTCACAGATTGACAGGTTGCAGGTCGAAGGTTCCGTCTCCAGCCGGCAACCCTCCAACCTTCCACCCCCCAACTTTTCCGCCAGGCCCGGTCTGACGGTGACGGAGATGATCCCACTGGCGGGCGAGGAGACGATTCGGGCGCTGTACATCCTGGGCGAAGACCCGGTGCTGACCGACGCGGACATCAACCACGTGCGCGCGGCCCTGGACAACTGCGAGTTCATCGTTTTGCAGGAGATCTTCCCCTCGGAGACGTCGGCATTCGCGGATGTGCTCCTACCAGGAGTGGCTTGGGCCGAGAAGGACGGGACGTTCACCAACACCGAACGGCGTATCCAACTGGTGCACAAGGCGCTCGGTTCGCCCGGTGCGGCCCGGTCGGACTGGGCGATCACCTCCGAATTGGCGAAGCGGGTGTTGCAACTCGAAGGCCTTACGCCGGTTGGCGCCCAGGCGGGTTGGGACTACGCCTCCCCGGCGCACATCATGGACGAGATCGCCGCCGTCACGCCGTCGTACGCCGGGGTGAATCACGCCCGGCTGGAGCACGGCGACCAGCTTCATTGGCCGGTCAAGAGCGCCGATCATGCCGGCACGCCGATCTTGCATGTGGGCCAGTTCACGCGCGGCAAGGGCAAGTTCCACGCTATCGATCACTTGCCGCCGAAGGAACTGCCCGACGCAGAGTATCCGATGGTGCTTACCACCGGCCGGGTGATCTACCACTGGCACGGGGGCGAGATCACCCGGCGGGCGAAAGGTCTGCTGGAGGTGTACCCTGAGTCGCTGGTCGAAATCAGCCCGGAGGATGCCATCAAAATCGGACTGGACGGCCACACGATGGTTCGGGTCTCGTCACGGCGCGGTGAGATGATTGCCAGAGCCGTTGTCACCGATCGCGTTTCACCGGGTTTGATCTTTGGCAACTTCCACTTTCCCGGTATCCAGAATATCAACAACGTAACGATTGCCGCGCTCGACCCCATCGCCAAGATTCCCGAGTTCAAGGTGTGCGCGGTGCAGGTCGAGGTCGTTGACTGATGAGGGCCTGAAAGCGGGCGTAACGAAAGGAGGAGATAGACTGACGGTATTGACTCTGTGACAACGAATAACGGGCGACGGATGAGCAAAGGTGCTATCTTGGCAGCAACACGTTTCAGAGGAGGGCAGTGGTTTGCCAAGAACCGGAGCAGGAGGTGAAACGCAAGGCGCGGGAAGAATGTGGGAGCCAAACCAAAGGCCTTCATTGCGCGCCTTGCGTTTCGTGTTGTTTGGTTCAGTAACTTGACGAAGAGTCGTGCGACTCTGAGAAGATGCCATCTTCGGATCGCGGTCAGATTCCGCCGGATGTGCAAATTCTGTTGGAGGTACAAACTATGTCAGGAGGAACGACAATGGCGAGTGATACTCTCACCATCACCGATAACCGTACCGGAAAATCATACGAGCTGCCGATCACCAACGGGACCATTAAGGCCATCGATTTGCGCCAGATCAGGACCAGACCCGACGACTTTGGACTGATGAGCTATGATCCGGCCTTCACCAACACAGCCTCCACCAAGAGCACGATTACATTCATCGATGGCGACAAGGGCATCCTGCGCTATCGAGGCTATCCCATCGAGCAACTGGCTGAAAAGAGTACCTATCTCGAAACAGCCTACCTGATCCTCTTCGGCGAGCTCCCTACGGCGTCGCAGCTCGAGGAGTGGAAGTTCGAGATCACCCACCATACCATCCTGCACGAGAACATCAAGCAGTTGATCGATGCCTTCCGCTACGATGCCCACCCGATGGGGATGTTGATCAGCACAGTGGCGGGCCTCTCGACCTTCTACCCGGAGGCAAACCAGATCGCCGATCCCGACACCCGGCTGCTTCAGATCAAACGCCTGATCGCGAAAGTGCCGACCATCGCCGCCTTTACCTACCGGCACAGCATGGGGTTCCCGTACGTCTACCCGGATAATGAGCTCAGCTACCCCGGTAACTTTTTGAGTATGATGTTCAAGATGACTGAGCCGAAATACAGGGTGAATCCGATTCTGGAGCGAGCGCTGGATGTGCTATTCATCCTCCACGCCGACCACGAGCAAAACTGCAGCACCAACGCCATGCGCTCGATCGGCTCGTCGCGGGTAGACCCCTATTCCGCCCTGGCCGGGGCCGCCGCGGCGCTCTACGGGCCACTCCACGGCGGCGCGAATGAGGCGGTGCTGCGTATGCTGGGCGAAATCGGCACCAAGGTCAACGTCCCGGCCTTCATCGAGAAGGTGAAGAGGGGTGAGGGCCGGCTGATGGGCTTCGGCCACCGGGTCTACAAGAACTACGACCCCCGGGCCAGCATCATCAAGCAGGTCGCCGACCAGGTCTTCGAAGTGACCGGCCGGAACCCACTGATCGATATTGCGCTGGAGTTGGAGCGAATTGCGCTCGAGGACGATTACTTCGTCTCGCGCAAGTTGTATCCCAACGTGGACTTCTACTCGGGGATCATCTATCAGGCGATGAAGCTGCCGGTGACCATGTTCCCGGTCATGTTTGCGATCCCGCGCACGGTCGGATGGTTGGCCCAGTGGGTCGAGATGCTCACCGACCCGGAGCAGAAGATTGCTCGCCCGCGCCAGGTCTACCTCGGATACGGTGCCCGCGACTACGTCCCACTGGAGCAGCGCGAGTACGCATTTGCCTAGAGCGCCGGTCAAGGAGTCAGACTTCCGAAGTCTGGTGGGGATTGTGCTTGCCCAAAACGCGCTTCGTCGAGGGTGATAGAGGCGCGCACCTGCCGCAAACA
>DOUV01000395.1:17584-21766 GCA_003520455.1 Chloroflexota bacterium
ACAAGACTTCGGAAGTCTTTTCTCTCCCCCGCGAGATGAGTTGACCGACGCTTTAGGCCGGCCGCGAGGGTGGAACAGAGGAACGGCCCTGCCTTCTGGGAACTGGGGGTCGCACAAAATGAGGGCGCAATGCAATCGCGGCCCGGTGGGAACTCGGGGCTGAAGATCGCTACAGAGGGGAACTGCGACGGCCAGGATGCCGCGGCAAGTTCCCCCGAGTTCCCCTGAATTTCCGCTTTCGAGCGCTGTGAGGCTTTTGTCCGGCCGCGAATCAACTACCTCATGGGCCCTTCGACGAGTGCCGGCTCGACTTCCCTCTCCCACTCCTGGACGACCAGACGGAAGATATCCGACTCGGTGATGATGCCCACGACCTGCCCATCCTCGACCACCGGCAGGCCGCTGATCTTGTGCTGCAGCATCACCCTGGCTGCCTCCTGGATCGTCTGCTCCGGCCGGACCGTGAGGACCTCTTTGCTCATGATGTCATCGATCCTGAGTTTGACCAGCAGGTAGTGCAACTCCCAGATACTTAGCGACGTCGCGTCGGAGGGAGAGGCCTCGCGCACGTCGCCCCAGGTGACGATGCCCACGAGCCTGCCCTTCGCTACAACCGGCAGGCGCCGGATGTTGTGCTGCTTCATCAAGTTGCTCGCCTCGTGCAAGCTCGTCTCCGGCGACATTGTGATCGGATTGGGCGTCATCCAATCCTGTACGAGAGAATGGTGCATGGTGAATCTCCTTAAGTAGATGAACTAATAGATGAACTCACGAATGTCGTAAGTTGAGATTCGGGGCGCCTGGGCGAACCGGAGCCCCGCTCGAATCGCATTGGCCTGGGCCTGCATCTCCTCGCCCGTGAGCGGGCGGAGCCCGCTGGCGCGGGCCGCCGTGTCATATTCAGACTCTGGCTCATCCACGAACTCTGACAGGTAGAGGATGTCGTCGGCGCCGAGGTCGAAGGCATTGACGGCGGCCACGGTGTCGGCCACGTGGCTCGTAGCGTAGCGGTCACCGCCGATACCGAGCATCACGATGACACCGACGCGGACACCGGCCGCTTTGGCGGCGCGGACCACCGTGCGCACATCATCGGGCAGGCTGGGCTTGCGGAGAAACCGGAGCAGCGGCACGTGGCCCGACTCGAGGCCGATATAGACGCGCCGCAGGCCGAGAGCGGCGAGCTCGGCGAAGTCATCGCGCGTTTTCTTTTTGCTCGTGAAGGCATCCAGGAACGAGTAGACACCGGTCACGCCCTCAGGATGGCCGGCCTTCCATCGTGAGAGGGCCGCCCCACTGAGAGGCGCCGGGGCAATCTCGAAGGCCTCGTGCATGAGCTCGAAGAAACGGACCAGGCGCGGCTGCGGAACGACCAGGGCGTTTGCATCGGCCAGAAAGATGGTGCGCCGCAGCCGCCGGCCGGCACCCAGGAATTCCTGGACCACCTCGATGTGCGCTCGGAACTCCGTTTCATCCTTGATGCGGAACCGCCGGCCGCGGTAGAAATCGCAGAAGAGGCAGCGATTGTAGTGACAGCCCTCGGTGGCTTGCAGCACCAGGGCCAGGTATTGGTCCGGCGGGAGGATACCCACCGGTGTGTAGACCGCCAGAAAGCGCTGGCGGTCTCTTTCATAGGCCGGCCCGTCCCACTGGGCGATTTGCTCGAGGCGCCGCTGGGCCTCAGGCGGTGTCCCGGCCGGCAAGGCCGACAGCACCCCGCGGATTGCGCCCCACACGTCTGCCACCAGACGCTGCTTTTCATCGTCAGTCAGATCCCGGCGGATAGAGTCCGGCCGACCCAGGCTCCAGTCGCGCTGCTTCTCCAGCATACGATTGGCAAAGCCACGCTTGACAAGGCCGCCGTCGCGGTAGGCTGTGAGCAGGCGACCCTCGCCGTCAAACGAGAAGACCCGGTCGCTGCCAAGCGCCACGGCAGTGGATTCGGGGCGCAGGCTCAGCCGAATGGGGTCTGGGAACTGGTGAGTAGAGAATTCAAAGACCATATTGGTGTTGCTCTCGTAGTGAGTGGCAGGAAGCCAAGGGTCCGGAACCATGTTTCTCGGTCATGACGAGGGCCTGACTCTGTGCGACCAACCACGTGCTCCCTGCCCCCCTTGACCGCCGGACCCGCCGCAACCGCGCTCCGTGATTGCGAATGTGCGATTCGATGGCCGGCACCCGAGCGGCGGCACTCCAAAAGCATCCCCCCGGTTTCGGCGGAAACTCCACGGCCCAGTCGGGCGGGCGGCCTCTCGTCCGGCTCTGCCTGCAAGCCGGCCGGACGCATCGGATGACCATCCTAATTATGAGCCAACTCGTGACTTAGATCATGTGAAGTTTGTGACACTCCGCACGGGCTCGAAGCCCGGCGGCTTCTCAGGCAACGCGGTCCCCAACGGGATACGTTCGCACCTGACGGACCTGCCCGGCCCGATACAAAATGTTAATCGCAGCGTTGTGGTCCCTGTCCAGTGACAAACCACACTCGCATGCAACCCAACGGTCTGCGAGCGTGAGACTCTCGAAGAGAGAGCCACACTGAGAGCACGTCTTGGACGTATGAGCGGGGTTGACTTCCACGACCGTCCGACCAGCCTCTTCCGCTTTGAAGGACAGTCGCTGCCGGAAGTAGCCCCACCCTGCATCTAAGATGCTCTTGGAGAGATGCTTGTTATGAACCATGTTGCCGATACGCAAGTCCTCAATCGCTATCGTGTCGTAGCGATGCACGAGGTCTGCGGCCAGCTTGTTCAGAAAGTCCTTGCGCTTATTGCGGATGCGCTCGTGCTGGCGTTGGAGCGCACGAACCGCTTTTCGGCGTCGATGGCTGCCCTGCTTGCGGCGTGCCACCCGACGTTGAGCAACTCGCAGCTTGCCCTGCTCAGTCCGATACCACTTCGGATTCTCAACCTTCTCACCGTCCGACGTGGTGATGAGGCTGGCAATTCCAACGTCCAACCCTACCGATTGCCCGGTCTCAGGAAGCGGCTCCGGCTGTTCGACTTCACAGGCAAAGCAGGCGTACCACTTGCCCGCCTTGCGCTTGATGCGAACGGTCTTGATGGTTCCCTCGATTGGCCGGTGCCAGCGGACGGCAACCCGCCCGATCCCGGAGAGTCTGAGCCTGCGACCGTCGAGCTTGAACCCGTTGCCGTACTCTTTGAAGCCGAAGGAGTCGAAGCGGTTGCGGCCTTTGAAGCGAGGATACCCCGGCTTTTCGCCCGCCTTCACCCGACGGAAGCAGGCTTGAAAGGCTTTGTCCAGGTCGGCAACCACCACCTGCAAAACGTGGCTGTGAACCTGTCCCGCGGAGGGATTCTCCTTGCGGTAGTCCTTCACTTTCGCCAGTTGCGCGAATTTGCCGACGCTCCGTCTTTCCTGCTCCCAGGCATCCTTGCGCTCGGCAAGACAGGTGTTGTACCAGCGGCGACAGGTCTCAAGTGTCTGGCTCATCAGCCGCTCCTGGCTTTTACTCGGATACAGGCGGTACTCGAAGGTTTTGAGCATCAGAGACCCTTCTGGGCTTCGATGTACTTCTTGATGACCTCGCCCGATACGTTCCCTGCTGTCGCGGCAAAGTACGAGCGTGTCCAGAGCGAAGGCAGTTTCTTCGGGACAGCCGGATACGTGCGCCGCAATTCCCGCGATGTGCCACCTTTGACGTGGCGGACGACTTCGGCAGCAGAGGTGGACGGCCAGACCTTCACAAAGAGGTGTCCGTGGTCCGGCTTCACAACTCACTCGAGCATCGTCCAACCCTGTTCGGCGCATTTCTGTTCAATCAATCGACGGCAGTCCTCCGCAATCGCGCCAGTGAGAACCGGCTTTCGTCGCTTTGGAGTCCACACGAGATGATAGACAATCAAGTGGACCCGGTGCTCGTCTCGCTGATATTCCACCTGTCGCTCCGTGTCGAATCACTTGCTGACAACAACATTATAAGTGACACCCGCGACAGAGACACGCTCGGACGAGGGCTCGCCCTGCGGGGCGCCCCTACCCCGCGGGGTACCCCCAAGCGAGACCGTCTTGTAGGGGACTCCCCCGTAGGGGACAGGCGCGGTGACCTCGCTCGGGCACCCCCCGCCGGGGGAAACACCCAACGTCAGCGTTGGGCTGGAACCCAACTTCGCGCCTGGGATTCGTCCCAGGCAGGGTCCCTGTCAGTGTGCCTATGGTCTC
>DOUV01000395.1:21784-22755 GCA_003520455.1 Chloroflexota bacterium
CGACTTCGGTCGCGGCGCCAGGGGCAAGCCCCCGGGCTTGAGCCGGGGGTGACTGACTTACCTGCTCTTGATCATCCACGCTTTGATGGCGACGTGCAGGTTGAGTCGCTGGAAGGGCGAGGAGAGGTCAACGCCGCAGAGCGCCGCGCATTTCTCGAGGCGGTAGAGTAGTGTACTACGGTGGAGGTAGAGTGCCTTGGCAGCGGCGGTCGCGTTCCCGCCCTGGTCCAGGTAGACCTCGAGGGTGTGGAGCAACTCCTCGTCGCGCGCGGCAAGTTGCTGGATCCTGGCGAGGTAGGCGTTCTCGGCCCGCAACTCGTCGGACAGGTGGTACAACCAGTGGAGCACCCCCAACTCGTGGAACTGGATGGAGGGCTGGTCCGCTCCTGTCAGAGGATGCAAGTAGGCTGCCTCCTGTGCCTCGCGGTAGCTGTAATGCAGATCGGACAGGTGCTTGGCGACACCACCCAATCCCGCCTGCAGCCGGAGATTCTCTTGGTGGCGTAGGGTGGCGAGGATCTCCTGCAATCGCGGGATCTCCGCCTCAGGAAGAACGGCAACGAGATTGCCGTGCTTCTGCGCCATGAGGGCCGAGCACCCGGCCCTCGCGAGCACCTCACGCAGCCGCGCTTCCAGCAAGTGCAACTCCTCGAGAGATTCGTCTTGCCCCCGCACCACCAGCACGTTGTGGGCCGATTCCAGGGTAAGGCCCAAATCGCTCGCCTCTGCCATGAAGGCCGGCGTGAGCGGCGCGTCCGCGCTGAGAAGGCAGTCGAGGAGGTCGCCGGTGCGCCGCTCCGTTGCCCGGTACACCTCTTCCTCTTTAGTCATGATCAACGCCGCGACGGTCGCGGCGTGCTCGATCGCAGCGAAATCAAGCTGGCTCAGCGGGCGGGTATCGGCAATCAACCAGACGTAACCGAGCGGCTTCCGGCCGGCCACGATGGGGGCGACGACCCGCTCGGTCGGCT
>DOUV01000395.1:22787-24441 GCA_003520455.1 Chloroflexota bacterium
GGTCGGCTCGCTCAGCCCAGGCGCTGACACCACGCGAAGCGCCCGCGGCGAGCGTTGCAGATCTGCCAGGACGCCACTCGAGGCAAGCTGGTTCAACAGACGCTGCGGTGCTCTGATCTGCCACGCCTTGAGCTGGTATTCCTCGTTTTCTCCAGTGGGGAGGGCGTAGGCGAGCGGGACCAGATCGACGTTCTCGATTGTGACCGGACGCTCGAGCAACTGGGCCAGCGATCGGGCCACCACCTGGAGATTGGCACCCTCCACTGCGAGCCGCGTCAGCGTCTGGTGGATGCGCAGCGACTTCGCCAACAGGTCGCGCTGTTGGGCGATGATCTCGCGCGAGATCTCCTTGCCCACTTCGACGAGTGGGGTCTGCCAGGAAATCTCAACGATGGGGAAGTCCCGCTCGTCGGCGGCCACCCGCATTGCCTGCGGGACGCTCTTGAAGTAGCGCCCGACCGAGACGACCATGCCGGCCACCCCCTTCTCCGCCAAGGTAGCCACCAGCGCCCGCTGCTGCATGAGCGGCTCTTGGAGTGCGAAGGCGGTTGTCAGCAGCAGTTCGTCCCGCTGCAGCCAGTCGGTCAGGCCGGGGATATCGACGACCTGCGGCCACTGCACGACGCGATCGAGGCCGCGGTGGCCCGCGACAACCCGGGACTCACGGAGCATGGTGATGGTTTCGAGCAGTTGGCGGACGGTCAGCACTGTCCCCCCGTGCATGGCTGACCGGCACTCTGCGGTGTTCTGCGCCGATCAACAGTTTGCGGATCGAGAATGTCACCTACCCGTCATCCCCAACCCGGATTATAACCATAGGTTCCCGCCTGTCGATACTGTCTCACAATTCTGAGCGTAGAGGTGGGAGCTAGCGAGAGTCGACGGCTCGTGAAGGAGGTGCTGCGCGGTGTGTTGCGACACGTGGTCCGTGAGGCGGTGGGTGATCAGCGATGCCCACGAGAGGCTGAATGCCACCATCGAGCAGGCTCCAAGAAAGAAAAGAGCGAGAGCGGCAACCTCGGCTAGAATGGCTATGTCTGGTAGATTGTTCAGCGGAGAACGCCGATGTCTCGCCCGACAGGATTATTGGCGTGGAAGGACGAGTTGTCAATCCGGTTTCCATTTCTGGCCGACTCGTTGCTATGGGGTTAGCGTTGTGGAGCTACGGGATGGTGGTGGCGCGCAATTGTGGGTCGACGAGCGTGGCGACGATCATGGCGGCGCTGTTGGGGTGGCAGGTGAACACGGTGCCCCAGCAGAGGATAACCGTCAACGTGCTAGACGGCGTGGTTGCCGGGACCGTCACGTGGCAGGTGAACACGGTGCGCCAGCAGAGGATAACCTGCTTTTCCACACCCGAAGCCCGCTTGCAGTGCACCTTGCTGGCTGTCTGGGAACACCGGCCGCCTTGCCCTCTTTGCGCTCGCTGATGTCGTTCAACCCCTGGCTCCTCGGGCACGCGGGACCGCCGCTCACTGACAGCTCCTGCGTGCGCCCAACCCGCGCGGGTGTACGCAGGAGTTGTGGGGGGTGGGACCCCTCCCCCAGCCTCTCCTCGAAGCGGGGAGGGGAGTCAGACGCGTGCCCGCCAGCCGCGCGGCACTTCGTCTCCCCCTTCCCTCGCAGGGAAAGGGGCCGGGGGGTTAGGTTCTGC
>DOUV01000395.1:24484-24892 GCA_003520455.1 Chloroflexota bacterium
AGGATTGTCGAGACGGAAGGCCGTTCACCTCGGCCTTCCGCCCCCATTCGGCCTTACTCCCCGTGTCCTGGCCTTTTTCTCCCGACGCATCTCTCCTGGATAGGCCGGGGAGAAGAATCGCAGCGCCCGTGAATAGGTTCAATCGAATACCCTAAGGATGATTCCGCGCCCCTGCCACCCACATGATTCAGAGTGAGCCGGTGACGGTTCAACTGACTCCGCCGGGGCATCTCGCCTCACGACGACCTGCTTCGCGATCTTACCCTGTTGCCCCCAGGGACAGAAGGCGGTGGTTGCCTTCTATCGTGAGGTGAGAACGCCGGCGAGAGAACCTTCATGGAGGAAGCACTGATGAAGATCAAAACCGTGCTTATGCTCGTGCTCTGCCTCGGCGTCGTCGGGATGTCG
>DOUV01000528.1 GCA_003520455.1 Chloroflexota bacterium
GGATTTGGTTTGGAGTGCGCGCTTCAGCGCGCTGAAGCGCGCACTCCAAACCGATATCTCTTTCGCGGCTCAACCTACCGCGTAAGTCCTGTAAATCAGTGACAGCGAGACACTCCAGGAAGCGCCCACCAGAGCAGCGTTGGTCCCCACTATACCCCGAAGACCTCGCTCCTGACACGTTCCGTGAGACACACAGGTAAAGACAAATGTCACTCGCGGGGAGGGGGTCGGAGCCGGAATTATGCATGAAGCGGTTTCCCACGCTGCCGCGTGGCAAAGCGTGGGAAGCCGCGATTCATGGTGGGAGGAGAGGTTGCCCGGAAACTGTTACACTTTCTCGACTCGCACCATCGTGTCGTAGAAGCTGGCGCTGCCGCCGATGGGATCAGTCAGGCAGACGTCCCCCAGGACCGGGTCAACGCGCATGGACGGATTGGGCACAATGCCGCTGGCCCGCCGCGGGTCGCCCCTGATGATCTGGCCGTCCACCTCGACGTCGTTGGAACCGTAGGCCCAGTGGCCGTAGCTCCAGGAGACGGCGACCGTGCCGGGTCGCAGCCCTTCCAAGACCTTCACCCGACCGGCCACCTCATAGGTTCGGCCGTCGCCCAGGTTTACACGCGCATCGGGCAGAGACGCAGAGACGATGCGGGCGGGCTCGCCGTCCTTCAAGCCGCGGGCCAGGGCATCGGCGCGATTCATGAGGATGAAGTTCTCCGGCATCACCGCGCTCTGGATCCAGGGCGCCGAGATCGTACGACTCTGGCCGCCGGTGACCTCCTTGAAGGTGATCAGCGCCAGATCGAAACCTTCGTCCTTAATCGCCTGGCCAGCCGCGTCCATGACGGGCTGCACCCGCGGGAGGCCGTCGAAGCGCTCGCCGGTCATGGCGTGGCGCCCCGTGGCGACCTTCTCCACGTAGAGATTCCACTGGCCCTTCCAGGGATGGCTGACCTTGTCACCGTTGTAGGCCTTGCTGGCCGGCTCGTAGCGGCCTCCCCGGTTCAGCAGGGAGACCACGCTGGGCCACACCTCCGGCGGCACCGCCCGCTTCCACTTCTCCTCATCGAAGACGGCCTTGGGCAGGTGGCGGCGCGCCTCGCGGAAGATACCCATCTCCTCGTCTGTTGCCGCCGGCAGCCGATCAGAGCCGTCCTCTTTGTCGCCGAAAGCCACGTTGGTTAACATGGCCAGGTAGAACTGTTCGGGCCGGTTGAGGTCAAAGCCCTCACCGAGGCCATTCTTGCCGAAACCGGCCAGCCCCAGCTGTTTGCCCACGGCGATGAGGAACGCCTCCATACTAATGGGCATCTCTTCTCCGTCTACCGTGACCACTTCCGTCAAGGGAGCCGCTGCGGGCTGGCGTACCTTGCTGAGGTTGGTCAGAATGGTGGGAGCGTTGGGGTGAGGCGTGCCCCAGCGTTCCATGTAGGTCAAATCCGGGATGATGTAGTCGGCATACATGGAGGTCTCGCCGACGACCACGTCACAAGCGATGATCAGGGGGATGATTTTGGCATCCCGCAGCATCTCGATCTGCGTGTGGCCGGCGGGTGAGGCCAGCACCGGCGTCCCTTTCTGAATGAAAAGAGCTTTGATGGAGTACGGGTAGCCAGCCGCGGCGCTGGGGATGATCTCCTGGTACAGTTCGTTGGTAAAGGGGTACCAGGGCCGCTTCGCCGGATAGCCCTCGAAGAGGGTGCTTTTTTCGTAAGCGGTCTGCTCGCGATTGACGTAGAGGCCGAACTTCTTCAGACCGCCAGGCGCCGCGGTAATCACACTTGACGGGAAGGGCGCGCCGGCCTTCGAGCCGTCCTCGTGCCAATGACCGCCGCCCGTTGTGAGCCCACCCTTCCAGTCGGCGTTGCCGATGAGGACGTTGAGGGTGATGATGGCCTGGGCATTGTAGTAGCCGTTGGTATGCTGCACGGGCCCGCGGTACAACTCGGTAGCGGCCTTTTTCCCGTGGCTGGTAAACTCGCGAGCCAGCTCCTCGATGGTTCGAGCGGAGACACCGGCAATCTCGCCGTATGCCTCCAGGGTCCGCTCGGCGGCACGCTCCTTGAGCAGTTGCATGACCGACTTGACCGGGATGCCATCGATCGCGGCGTCCACGAAGAGGTCGGCCTCGTTGGCTTCACCTGCCAGAGTTGGCTGGCCCTCCACCATCACGACCCGGTCGCCCCCTTCCGGGAGCGTCAGCCCGGCGTCCCCCGGCTTCAGAAAGACCAGTTCATCGGTGCGGACCAGGTGGGTGGCATCCGCGAAGTTCGTTTCACCGAGGGCCTCGGCCACGGCCTTGTTGGGGGCGCGCAGGTAGTTCTTTTCGTAGCGTTCGTTGTCGATAATCCAGCGAATCATGCCCAGAGCCAGCGCGCCGTCGGCGCCTGGCTTGATCGGAACCCACTTCCAGGCTTTGGCGGCCGTTTTGCTCAGTCGGGGGTCGACGACGGCGTAGCGGAAGTTGTGCCGGACCAGCGAGTCGGTCACCATCTCCGTCATGGGCGTGGGCCCGAAGTTGGCCTCGAAGGCGCCCGTGCCGAAGAAGATGACGAATTCGGTACTCAGGAGGTCAGGCTTCATGTGGGTCTTGCCCGTCATCATCGCGTAGGCGATGTGGTGGCTCTGCTCGCAGATGGTGGTGTGCAGGAAGAAGTTGGTGGAGCCAAAGCCATCGGTGGTAAAGCGCTTGCCCAACTCCTTGCGGCCGTGCTCCATGCGCCCACCCATGAAGACGAACTGGTTGTTGACCGGCCCCAGGTCCGGGTGATCGGGGTCGATGAGCAAGTCGAGATGCTCCTGGTGTTTGGCCTTGAATGCCTCCACCGTCATCCCGCCACTGACTACGGCATTGGCGTCGGCGGCCAGGGTCTTCGACAGCTCGGGATCCTGCAGCTTGTAGATATCTTTTAGGCCGGGCACAGGGCCCTCGCCGAAGAGGTCGCCGCCGTTGACGATCTCGTCGATGGTCTGGCTGAAGTCCAGGGCGACCCACTTGCCACCGCCGCGCGGGCCGGCGCGCTTCAGCACCTTGCGCACGCGGTAGGGGTCGTACAGCACCTGCACGCTGGCCTGGCCCTTGGGACAGAGCTTGCCATCCAGCCGGGCGGCCTCGACCAGCGGGGTGCTCTCCGGTAAGGGGGGCAGCAGGTTCACCGGGCTGTACGGGTTGCCGTCTACCTTGACGACGACACCGTCCTGGATTTTGGCCTTGATGGTGCAGGCCGTGTGGCAGTTCAGGCAGGCGCTGTAGATAACGTTGGTCGCGTCGTTGAGCAGATACTTGCCTGCCAGGGCGGCCTCCAGATGCGCCGGGGCCGGCCTACCGGCGACGTGCTTGATCGTCCAGGGCACGCTGCCCGCCATGGCGGCGACACCGCCCACGAAGGCCGTCGTCTTTACGAACTCGCGGCGCGTGATTTCCGCGCTTAATGGATTGCTATCCGGTTTCAGAGTTGTCTTGCCGTTTTCAGTCACGAGGCCACCTCCGTAGGTCGAACGATCGGGAGCAGACTGTAGCCGATCAAGAAGAGCAGTCCGGCGAGGGAGACCGTCCAGATGAAGAACAGCCACTCCATGGGGCTGGGGAAGTACGTGAAGTTCAAGCCCGGACCGCTGAAGGCCGCGCTCAGGCCTTTCAGTTCCTCCACTGCGAGGCCGGGGATGACAATGTTTAAGCGCACGGAAAGAAAGCTAATGGCGATCAGGGCGCTGGCCGTCGCCACGGCAGCCGGGATACGACCCTGGAACACCAGCAGCAGGAGCGGGATGAGCGCGCCGAGGCCGAGGTGGATGCCCCAGAAGACCCACCAGTAGCGGCCGAACAGTACCAGGCGCAGGCTGGCTGCTTCGGCCGGCGCCGCTGAGTAGAGTCCGATCGAGTATTCAGCCCATTCCAGCAGCAGGTCAAAGGCCAACAGGCCCAGAACGATCTGGCCCAGGAAGATCACCAGCCGGCGGTGTTCGTCGCTCCCCCGATCCGGGCCCCAAATGGCGGTCACAAAGGTCAAGAGGGCGCCACCCGAGACAAGCGCGCCGACCAGGAACATGATGGGAGTCAGGCCCCCGTGCCAGTAGGGCCGGGCTCCGACGACGCCGAACAGTGCGCCGACGCCCCCATGGAAGGCCACAGCCAGCGGTACGCCGATGGTTCCCAGCGCCCGCAGGATGGTGCGATCCCGCTGGAGGGCAGGCTCGGATCGGTCGGTGCGACCGAAGGTCAAGAAGCGACAGAGGGTCCCTTTGAGGCCCGGTTCGTCACTGTAGGCAGCCAGGTCGGGCCGCAGAGCAAACCACAGCTCGAGGACCAGGAGGACGAAGTAAGCGCTGTAGAACCAGATCATCCAGCCCATCACGGAGCTGAAGTTGGTGCGCAGGAGCAGGCGCCAGGCGCGCAGCGGGTGGCCCAGGTCGAGCCAGATCGAGAACATGGCCGCCACCAGCGTGACCAGGGCGGTGAACAGCGCGAGCTTCCCGATCTTCTCCAGCCGCTTGACCTGAAAGACGTAGACCAGCGTGGAGAGGAGAAAGGCGCCGGCAGAGAGGCCGATGAAGTAGATGTAAGCCGCCACCCACAGGCCCCACGGGACGTAGGAGCCGTAGTTGGTGCCCTGGTGACCCAGCGTCAAGCGCTGATATAGGCCCGGCAGTCCGACGGCAAAGCCTGCCACAGCGATCACCCAGGCAATGCGGTGCAGTGTCTTGCTCATGTGAAAACCTCCGTTTCCAGTGAACAGTGATTAGTGATCAGGCGGTCCTTTCCCACTGTTCACTATTTACTGTTCACTGTTTACTGATTAGACCAGGTAGGACACCTTCGGCTCCGTGCCCAGTTCCTCTTTCAGACGGATGGCATTCGGCTGCGCGCTGATCTCGGCAATCAGACTCTCGGGATCGTTGGCATCGCCGAAGTAGTTGGCGCCGCCGATGCACGTGGTGACGCAGGCTGGCAACTGGCCCGCTTCCAGGCGGTGCAGGCAGAACTGGCACTTGCGGGCGTTGCCGACCGGCGAACCCTCGTCGCGCGGCCAGGCCTTCCCGTACTCGAAGTTGGGCAACAGCTCGTAGGCCATCTGCTCCGGCGTACCCTCCGTGTAGGTGTGACCGACGTCGAAGGTGCGCGCCGAGTAGGGGCAGGCGGTCATGCAGTACCGGCAGCCGATGCACTGCTCGTAGTCGATGGCCACGATGCCATCGGGGCGTTGCCAGGTGGCGCCGACCGGGCAGACATCCACGCAGGGCGGATTGTCACACTGCATGCAAGGGCGCGGCATGAAGCGCCGCCTGACGTTGGGGTATGTGCCGATTTCCTGGTCCAGCACCGGGCGGTAGACGACGCCGGGGGGAAGTTTGTTCTCGGCCACGCAACTGACGGTGCAGGCGTGGCACCCGACGCATTTGCGCAGGTCGATGACCAGTTTCCAGCGCCGCGCCTCGACCGGCTTCTGCAGTGCCCGTTGGAGGTCCGCCTGCATGCGGGCGAGGGCGCTTTCGTTCTCCAGCAATTCGGGCATCGTTTCCACCTCCTTGGATGAAAACCGGAAGAGAGTTGAAAGAATCGGCTGGTCCCGGCTACTCGGAGACTCGTGATGCGTGATTGGGTGATACGTGATGCGTGATGCGTGAGCATTTCTCTCACGTATCACCCGTCGCGGTGTGGTGACGGAACGCGTACCTTCTTTCAACACCCTCGAACAAAAAAGGGAGATGCCGGTGTTCAACCGGCATCTCCTTTGCAAATGGGGCAGGCGACAGCGTTTCCACCGCCACCCTCTCGGCCCGCTGCCATAGGCTGGGACCCCGTAGGTCATCGGGCTCGGAGATGTGAATCTCGAACTCTACGGTCAGAGTACTGCGGGGATGATCGGAGTGGTAGCGGGGAAAGCTTGATACTTTGTCAGGGGAGTCTTGATGCTTTGGTATTCCTGGGTGTCAGGGACTTCCCTGACACGCCACGGCCCCTTCGGCTTACACCGCAAATTTGATGCATGTCAGAGGATCCATAAAAAATCATATTGTTTGACAAATCCGCGCGTATCTTGTACTCTGGAAAAATCTACCCCATCTCACCCATTCTCTCTGCAACCCGAAGCGCCGTAGTGACTTTTCAAAAGGCGGGGGAAGGAGGTATTGCGCGCGGCTCTGCCGCGCGTAATACCCCCTTCCCCGTAGAGTCTTGAGAAAATAGGCGCCGTACCGCATTTCGTGGGGTGTCCACCAGGAGCATCAAGATGTCAGAGGGTAGGATCAGACGGCTGGGACGTATCTTTCGTGACGACCAGAAGAGCGTGATCGTGGCTATGGACCACGGCGGTTTTTTCGGCACCCAGGCCGGCTTCGAGCAGCCGCGCCAACTGATCCACCAGGTTGTGTCCGGGGGCGCCGACGCCGTGCTGGCGACGGTAGGCCTGGCGCAGAAGTTCGCCGCAGAGTTTGCGCCAGTCGGTTTGATCTTGCGCGTAGACGGCGGCGTCTCGCGCATGGGGACCCGCGAATGGCGCGGCGATCTGATCTTTGGGGCAGAAACGGCGTTGCGCCTTGGTGCCGACGGTGTCATCGCTATGGGGTTTCCCGGCGCCCAACATGAGAACGTGAACCTGCAGTATCTGGCCAGGTTGAGCAATCAATGTATCCAATGGGAGTTGCCCTTCGTGGCCGAGATGCTCCCTCGTGGTTTCGAGGGCGGCGAGGACGCACGCACACCAGAGTCGCTGGCTACGGCAGCCCGAATTGGCGCCGAGCTCGGGGCTGACGTGATCAAGACGGAGTACACCGGCAGCGAGGAGAGCTTCAGAGCAGTCGTCAGGGCCTCCTATGTCCCGGTGGTCATTTTGGGTGGAGCGCGCATGAACAACGATCGTGCCATTTTCCAGACGGTGCGCGAGGCGATGGATGCCGGCGCCAGCGGCGTCGCGATGGGCCGAAACATTTGGGGGCACAGGTCGCCACGCAAGATGACCGAGGCGATCGCAGCGATTGTTCATGCCGACGCATCGGTCGACGATGCGCTGACCATAGTGGAATAGAGTTCCAGACCGGACAGTGCAAGAGGAGGTAACTCCTCAGCCGCTCCTGCCGGATCGCCAGATCCGTCGGCTGAGCCGGCCGGACCAAGCCCTTTTCGTCGTCTCATTGGCCTGGATTTGGCAATCCAGGCCGAGCGGCTGAGGAGTTGCGGGAGGAGTTCAGAATGAGTGCAAATCAAATGATGCGCCGCGCCGTCGTGATAGGCCCACGGCAGGTCGAGCTTGAAGAGCTGCCGCTCACGCCGCCCGGCCTAACCCAAGTGCTGGTGCGAGTGCGCGCCTCCGCGCTCTGTACCTTCGAACAACGGGCCTATCTGGGCGCCGACACTCGTTTTTACCCCTTGCTGGGCGGTCACGAGCTCGCAGGTGTCGTCGAAGCCGTCGGCCCGGACGTCGCCAGCGTGGCGGTCGGTGACAAAGTGGCGATCTCCGCGATTGACCGCTGCGGCAATTGCTACTCCTGCCGTCGCGGTTACGACTGTGACAATCTCTGGTTCAAAAAACCAGGCGCCGAGCAGCCGAAGGGCCCGCGCGGGCCCGCGGGCCTGGCAACCCATAAGCTGGCGGAAGAATACCAGATCTACAAGCTGCGTCCGGAGACCAACCTGGTCCACGCCGCCTTGACCGAGCCGCTGGCGTGCGTCTTGCGCAGCATCAAGCGGGCGCAGATCCAACCGGGCGAATCGGCCGTCATCGTCGGGGCAGGTGTCATGGGCATCCTGCACCTGATCCTGGCCAAAGGCCGTGGCGCCAGCGTCATCGTGAGCGAGCCGCACGCCCGACGGCGCCAAGAGGCGCTCGCGTTTGGGGCTACGCATACCATCGATCCGACGGCAGGCGATTTTGCCAGCCAGATCAGGGCGCTGACGAACGGGAGAGGTGCCGATGTGATCGTGATCGCCACAACTGCCATCAAGACGGTTGCTGATTCGATCGGCGCATTAGCGAAAGGAGGTCGCCTGCTGATCTACTCGCGCATCTATCCCAAGGGCGAGACCATCGCGCTTGACCCCAACCTCCTGCACGACAATGAGATCGTCCTGACCGGCACGATCAGTCAGAGCCGCGAGGACTTTCAACAGGCCGCCGAGATGATCGGGAGCGGGGCTATCGATCTACAGCCGATCATCTCCGTCGCGTACCCACTCGAGGAAGTTCACGCGGCCTTTGAATCGTCTGTCGATCTTGGTACCTACCGCGTTGTAGTCACCGCCTGACAGTTCATCCGGGGAGAAAGGGGTTGTGCGCGCGGCTCAGCCGGGCGCGCAACCTCCTCTACCCCACTTTTTGAAAAGTTGCGTTCGAGGCAGAACGGCGCATGAGTCGAGAGCTGCTGTTGGGCGTCGACGTCGGTACGACACAGATCAAGGCCGGTCTTTTCGGCCTGGACGGCCGCCCGCTCGCGATCGCTTCCGAAGGGTATCGCTTGTCGTTCGACGCGGCGAGCACGACGGCCGAGCAGGATCCCAGCGACTGGTGGACGGCGACCGTGCGGGCCCTCCGCCGGGTGGTTGCTGGGAGCAACCTTGATGCCTTGCTCGCGCTCTCGGTGGGGGGCCAGGGGCCGACAGTCGTGGCGCTCGATGGCGCCCTCAAGCCGGTGCATCCTGCGCTGACCTGGCTCGATCGCCGTGCCAAACGTGAATGGCAACTGCTCAGTGAACTTTCCGGGCAGCCTCTGCCGCCGCACGCCTATGTCCCCAAGGTCTGCTGGCTGAAGACCGAGAGGCCCGACGTCTATGCCGCGACTACATTCTTCTCCCAGGCGTGGGACTTCGTTGCGGCGCAACTGATCGAGGAGTTGATCGTGACGACGGCGCCCGGGATCGCACCGTGGGCCGACGAACTGCTGGGGGCCGCAGGGTTGGATGCCGCCAAATTCCCGCCGCTCCGGCGGTTCGGCTCGCCGATTGGGCGCGTTACGGAGGCGGCGGCACGCGTCACAGGGCTGCCGGCGGGGCTGCCTGTCGTCGGTGGGACCAGCGACTTCTTCGAGGGCTTGCTCGGGAGTGGCGCCGTTCAGCCAGGGGTTGCCTGCGATAACGGGGGTACCTCGCAGAGCGTCAATGTCTGTTGGGATGCGCCCCTGG
>DOUV01000527.1 GCA_003520455.1 Chloroflexota bacterium
TCGCCTGTGCGCCACCAGGGCCGCCAGTCCTGCCAAAGCCACCCCCGCGAGCAGGGCTCCGAGCGGCTGCGCCAGCGCCGGGACCATGCCGTGCCCCGTAGCCCAACTCTCCAGCAACGTCGTCAACACATAGACGCCATCGAGCGCGCCGCGCCAGTAGGAGCGGTCAGCATCGAGACGATTGAGAACAAAGCCGAGCCAGGGAAGATAGGCCAGGAGGGTGACAAGAAGTGGCCCCAGCAGCACCAAAAACCGGCGCGGGGTGCGCCAGCACCAGAGGAGCAGCCAGGCGACCTGGACCGCCACGAGAAACCAGGCGTAGAAGTGAGTGTAGACCGCCGCGATGTCGAGTGCCGCCAGCACCGTCACTGTTCCGAGACGCGGTTCCTGGTGCAGTTGGCCCACTAACACCAGGAGTGCCGCCACCCCCAATGCCGTGACCAACGTGTACATCCGAGCCTCGCGGGCATACCACAGCCACAACGGCGAGAACGCTACCAGGAGCGCGGCTCCATCGGCCGCGCCCCAGCCGAGCAACCGCCGCGCCAGCCGCCAGAGGAGTGGCACCGTGACCACCGCAGCCAGAACCGAGGGAAACCGCAGGGCGAACTCGGTCTGACCCGCGAAGGCGATCCAGCCGTGCAGCAGCAGGTAGTAGAGCGGAGGGTGAATATCGGCCGCGGTCCGCACGATGATGTCGGCCGTCGGCCGAGCGGCGAGCCAGGCACTGAACCCCTCGTCGTACCAGAGGCTCTGCCCGCCGAGCGCCCAGCTCTGCAGCGCAAACGCAAGCAGCGCGAACACGAGCACGCGGGCACGTGTCAGCACGGGTCTCGTGCTCGCCCAGGGCCTGGTGCCTGCCCAAGACAGGCGGTGCAACCGATCGGATGAAATCACGGCCGCAATCATAGCGACGGCCGGGTCGAAAACCAAATCGGGATCAGGGACCGGAGGGCGGGGATTGGGCCGCAGAGAGTGATGGGAGGAACAACTCGTACTGCCGCGGGGCAACGCTGAGACGGGCCAGGATGGGAACGTCGGGTGAAACGGCCGGGAGCGGCCAGAAGCGACTATCGCTGGCAAGCGCAAAGACGAACAACTCGAGCTCGCCCGCAACCGTGATCGTGCGGCTGCCCTCGAAGCGATGCTCACCGCCGGGCGGAATCGTCACGTCGCGCGCGAAGAGGAGGGCGCCGCCTGTCAGCCGGCCGCCCGGCTCCCGGCCACCAACGCCTAAGACGGCAAAATGCGCCGGCTCGCTGCCATCATTTCGAACCGTGAAGCTCGCTGTGATCGTGCCCCCAAAGGCAACCATCGTGGGAGACAGCGTGAGGCCAGCCGTCACCCGCGGCTGAGGGCCACTGGCCAGGATCTTGGTACTTGGGGGCGACGGCACAGTCGGCACGGGAGAGACAAACGCCGGTGCAGACCCAAGAAGGGCTATCGGAGGTGCTCCGGGCGTCGGCACCCCGGGTGGCTCGACCGTCGGCGCCGCCGCCAGCCCGGCCCCAGACGGTGCGACGTTGTCACTGACATAGCGCTGCCCAGCCTCGGGTGGCCCGCCGAACAAATCGTCCAGCGGCTGCGAGGGGCTGTGCAGGCTCTCGCCACGCTTGAGCTCAAAGTGGAGATGAGCCCTCGCGGCACCCGTCGCCCCACCGTAGCCGATGATCTGCCCGGCGTGCACCTGATCCCCCACCTGCACGGTGATGCCGCTGAGGTGAACGTAGCGGGTAAACCAGCCGCCCCCGTGATCAATGTAGACAACCAGAGCATCGCCGAGATTGAGGTCCATCGGGAGACCCAACTCCCAGGTGATCGCCATCACTGTGCCGTCGGCCGCTGCCACGATCGGGGCATCGGCCGGCAGATCGAAATCGACGGCATAGTACATCGAGCGCTGGTGCTGGTAGCAGCCGTAGCCACACGTCACCTCGTAACCGGCACCACCGAGGAAGGGCAGGTGAAGATGCGGCCGCGTGGGATCAGGGTCTTGCGCCGCGGCATTGGATGGGAGAAGCGCCAGCGGGCCGCCCAACAGCATAGCGAGCGCGACGATCAGAACGGTCCGGGCGAACGGTGGGAAGCCTTTGGTCAAGACTGCTGCCTCAGAACGGCGAAGGGAGCGGATATCAGTCCCCTTGATTATAGACCGGGGACCGGCCGGCCGCCAATTACCCCCTCTTCCCAACTGTCGCCGCCAATCGTTCATCGCCACCACAAAAATCGACCAACTATCCACTTATTGAACGGCTGACCACTTTTTTTGTCGCAGGGCGCCGGTTCGAAGAACTCTTGCGGGCACGTGACTTCCATGCTACACTCTTGCGCCCCGGTCGCGGAGCTCTGCACGTCCGTAGCGAAGGACTGGTATGATACCTTGCACACGCCGATGGCTGGTTGCCCTGTTCTTGATCCTGGTCCTGCCGGCAACCGTCTTTGCACAGGAGGGCCAGGCCCTCATCACCTCACCCCGCGCCAACGCCGTCATCCAGGGCATGGTCAGCGTTGAGGGCGTTGCCAGCCACCCTGACTTTTGGAAGTACGAGGTCTGGATTGCACCGGGCTTGAATCCTCGTGATGATCAGTGGTCGGTGATTTACCTCCAGGAAAACCGGCCCGTCCCCAGTGAGGGGCAACTCGCCATTTGGAACACTCAGGCCTTCCCGGATGGGGTCTACAGTCTCCGGCTTCGTGTGGTCCGGCACGACGCCAACTATCAGGAAGTCGTGCTGAGCCCGATCAACATCGCCAACGCGGGCCCGCTTCCGACCGGTACGCCCTCGGAGTCGCCCACGCCTGAGGGATCGCCCACGCCGTTGCCCACGCTGATTCCGTCGGAACCGGCGCTCCCGCCGACCCCGGATCTGACGGCCCTTAGCGCCTCGCCGACTGTGGTAACCATCGAGCAGCCCGTCACACTCGCCACATCCACACCCGCGCCCCTCGCGGCCCGTACCACGGCGGACGCCGGTGGAACGCCCCAGCTTCCCGCCGGCCTGGATTTCCAGCTCGGGATCGATAGCGGTAGCCTCTTTTCCGGTTGCCTGGTCGGCATGGGACTCACGCTACTGATTTTCGTGGTCATCGGTCTGCTCGGCCTGATCCGCCAGATCATTCGCTGGATGTTCTAGAGCGCCGGTCAAAACGTCAGACTTCCGAAGTCTCGGAAGACTTCGGAAGTCTCCGATCACGCGTCCACGGCGACGGCTTGACCGATGTCCTGGCACTGTCGATTGGCCCTTTGGGAGATGGCGGTCCGTTCGGAGGTTCGGCCTTGATGAATACACCGTAACGTTCTACAGGAGGGTGCGTCTTCGAGACTGGAGGTCTCGCCTCCAGTGACGGCTTCTGTTTCAACACAGGGTGTCATTCATCACAAGAGCGCCGGTGGGATTCGTGGGGAGGAGCGCCAGATGAGAGGCACCGCAGAGGTGCACGCACTCCCACTGATCCTGGCCGGCCTCCAATCACAAAGGAGAACGCGTAGTGACCGGACGCACAGACAAAGCCCGTCTCTCACTCTTGGTGAGCATGCTCGTCGGTGCATTGCTGCTGGCTGTCGGTTGGTTTACTCAGCCCCGCGCCTGGGCAACGTCGTCGCTTCCCACCTGCAGTTCGTCGACCATCCCAGGCCCCGGCGAGAGTGCCTGCCTCTTCATCCCTGTCATCAAGAAAGCTCCCCTCCAACCTTGATCCATGCTTCTGATTGTTGGCCTGGGCAATCCCGGATCACGCTACGCGCGCAACCGCCACAACGTCGGCTTTCAAGTAGCCGACCTCCTCGCGGCGCGCCACGGCCTGGGCTTTGATCGCTCGCAGCATCAGGCGCTGGTCGCGTCTGGCATCATCGCCGGTCAGCGCGTGCTGCTCGCCAAACCCCAAACGTACATGAACGAAAGCGGTCGCGTGGTGGCGCCCCTGGCGCGTTTCTACAAGATCCCACCGGAGGCGCTCATGGTCATCTTTGACGACCTCGACCTGCCTCAGGGGACGACTCGGCTCCGTCCGCAGGGCGGAGCCGGAGGGCACAACGGGATGCGTTCACTCATTGACCATCTCGGCACAGACAACTTCCCGCGGCTGCGCATCGGCATTGGCCGGCCGCCCGGCCAAATGGACCCGGCTGCCTACGTCCTCCAAGACTTTCGCCCGGAAGAAGAGCGCGAGATGGCCGTCGTGCGCCAGGAGGCCGCGGACGCGATCGAACTCTGGCTGCGGGAGGGATTACCGGCTGCCATGAACCGCTATAATACGTGAAGAATGCGGTCAACGGATGGCCTTCAGCTACAACGAATAAACGGATGGGAACGGGATCCCATCCGTTTATTCGTTGTGCCAACAGATGGCGTCACTTCGGCAAGGGCAAGAGCCGGAGGTTCCGGTCCTGGGTGGAAACGTACACCACTGCCCGCCCGTCGGGCTCGAAAGTGAAATCGCCCTGCGCGATCTTGAACGCTGTCAGGGCGGGGTCGAGCAGGCGATGGCTGCGGGCAGCGGCGACGTCGTAGAGCCAGACCTCGTGTGAGGCGGCTGCCGGCCGGAAGGGGAGGAAGAACAGGTGGCCGGCATCGCGCCAGGCGAACGCCCCGAACCAATCGAGCTTGCGCTCGCTCGTGCGTTCAGTCCGACGACACGCCTCAGCGGTCGCACGAGCAGGCTCAGTCCCTCTGCCAGGCCAACCTCATGGCCATTACTCCTGCTCGACGACGGTGGGAAGCGGCAGATACTGGCGCACCTCGCCTCTTGATTCGAACAGAGCCGCCAGACACTCAAGCACCTGAACGATCGTGGCACGCTCTTCGGATTTGAGATCTCCCAGCAACTCCGCGATCCGCCGTTGAACCCGGCCGATAATGTCCAGGTAGAGCCGCTCGCCTTCCGGCGTCAGCTCGATGCGCACGAGGCGCCGGTTTTGGGGGTCTTGCTGTCGCGTCAGCAGCCCCTTGCTCACCAGCCCGCTGATCATCTTGCTCATTGTTGGAAGCGAGACCTCGCGCGCCCGGGCGAGATCGCCAAGTGAACAGCCAGGCTGGCGTCGAGTATGGGCCAACACCCGCAGATGGGTCAACGTCAAGGTCCCACGCTCCTCATCCAACTCGTGACGAGCCTCGGCCGCCACAACTCGAGAGAGGTAGGGCACAATCTCGACGATCCTGGTAGCAGCTTCCAACTCGGTCATCGAATGCCTTCCTGACGTGGCGGACGCCACCGAAACGATTTGCTTTCCTGACGAGTATGACTCTCTCAGCCCGTCAGGTCAAACATCCTGGTAGAAGACATACGGCTCGCCTTGGAGGCGAGCGCCGCGAAGCCTGCTCCCGAAACGAAAACGAGCCGCGCGGGGCGGCTCGGCGAGGATCGTGAGTCGTTACTTACGGATCTCCTCCGGCACACCGGCCTGATCTAACTCAGCCTCCGTAAAGGTCGTCTTCGGACCGAGGACGATGACCCAGCCGGTCTCAGCGGCTGTTTGGGTCGCCGCCTCGGGCTGCTCCGTTGGCAGCTCGGGCTGCGCGGCACCCCCTCTCCCCCTTCCCTCGCAGGGAAGGGGGCCGGGGGGGTAGGTTCTGCCGGCGACGCCATCTGCCTGACAACTCGTGCGTACACCCGCTCCTCCCCCTACAGCTTGGTGAATAACGCCCCGTGTGATACAATTTCTTGTTACATTCATCCCGAGGGACGGGCCAAAGAGCCGGCTCCTTGGTGGTGTTTTTCTCGAGTAGGCAGGTCGTATGGCTGAGATTCAACTCACCGGTCTCCTCGTCCTCCTGGAGCAGCACCCGGCGTTCAACCACCTGGTGCACGACCTCCGGCGAGGGCCGCTTGCGGCTGGCAGCACCCCGATGGCGCTCCAGATTCTGAGTGCCGCTCGTCCCTACGTGACAGCCGCACTCGCCGAGACCCTCAACCGCCCGATCATTCTGATCACCGCGCGTCCCGAGCTGGCGTTGCAGTTCGAAGATCAACTGCGCCTCTGGCTCAGCGACCCCCGCCGTCTCTTCAACTTTCCTGATCCTGGGGCGCTGCCATACGAGCGCGCCCCCTGGAGCCCGGATCGGGTCCAACGCCGCATCGGGGTCTTAACGGCATTGACTCGGGGCTCCGAGGTGGAGGGACGGGCCGACAGCCTGCTCCCACCCCTGATCGTCACCTCGGCCCGCGCCCTCCTGCACCCGACCATCCCGGTCGAGGAGTTTCGCCGCAACCTCCGCACCTACGCCCAGAGCCAGTCGGTCTCGCTCCGCTTCTTGCTTGCATCCTGGTACGCGATAGGCTACGAGAGCACCAATATAGTGGCAGAGCCCGGGCAGTTTAGTCACCGCGGGGGCATCCTGGACATCTTCCCGATCAATGCAACGAACCCGGCCCGAATCGAACTGTGGGGGGACGAGATCGAATCGATCCGTCTCTTCGACCCGATCACTCAGCGGAGCCTGGAGACAGTCACGGGGCTGACGGTTCCCCCGGCGAGCGAGGCACTACTGCACGGCGCGCGCGACGGAGCGGCTGCTCGCCTGCGCCAACTCGACCTGTCGGCCAGTACGCCTCAGGCCCGGAGCGAGATCAGCACCCACATCGGCCACCTGCAAAACGGACAGCACTTCCCCGGTATCGAATTCTACCTGCCGTACCTCTACGATTACGACCAGACCGGCTCGCTGCTCGACTACCTGCCGGCGGATGGTCTGCTGGTCATAGACGACTGGAACACGCTCGAGCTCAACGTTGCTGACATTGAAACCGAGGCCCTGAACCTGCGTGACGAGATGGTCAACCGCGGTGATCTGCCGCCCGCGTTCGCCACCGCGATGCAGACGTGGGACGACCTCCGCGACGCTTTCAGCCAGCGCCCTCCCCTCATCCTGGGCTACGGCCCCGAGGAGATCGGCTACGCCTTCGACGATCTTTTTCAGGCCGGCCCGCGCTATGGCGGGCGGCTGAACGAGGCGGTCGAAGCAATGCACGACCAGCTCGACAAGCCCCGCCAGGCAGAGGCGAGCCGCTACGTCGTGGTGACGCGCCAGGCCGAACGGCTGGCGGAGCTCCTGGCGGACGAGGGTCTCCACGTGCGCCCCCGCACGACAATTCCGGCGCCGCCTGGGGCCGGCACTCTCACCCTGCTCAACGGCAGCCTGGGCGAGGGCTTCCTCCTTCGGAGCGCCGACGCCGACGGGCCCATCATTCTGAACCTGGTCACCGACGCCGAACTCTTCGGCTGGAGCCGGATGCCACCCCGTCGGACCGTGCGCGCTCGCCAGCGCCCAACGGCAGAGAGCTTCTTCGCCGAGATCCAGGAGGGCGACTACGTCGTCCACATCGAGCACGGCATCGGCCTCTATCGTGGCCTGGTCCAACGCGAGATCAACGGGCTGATCCGCGAGTACCTGGAACTCGAGTACGCCCAGGGCGACCGGCTCTTCGTACCGGTCCACCAGGCCGATCGCGTGAGCCGCTACATCGGTCCTACCGACAGCGAGCCGGCGATCCACCGCCTCGGCACGGCCGATTGGGAGCAGGCCCGGCGACGAGCCAGGCGGGCAGTCGAAGAGATTGCCGAGGAGTTGCTCGAGCTCTACGCCCAACGCGAGGCCGCGGAGGGCTACGCGTTCAGCGAGGATACCGCCTGGCAGGCCGAGATCGAGGCGAGCTTCCCTTACGTCGAAACCGAGGATCAGTTGCGAGCGATCGAGGAGGTCAAGCAAGATATGGAGCGCCCGCGACCGATGGATCGCCTGGTCGTCGGCGATGTCGGTTTTGGCAAGACCGAGGTGGCGCTGCGCGCGGCCTTCAAAGCGGTCATAGATGGCAAGCAGGTGGCGATCCTGGTCCCCACCACGGTGCTCGCCCAACAGCACTTCACGACCTTCACCCAGCGGCTCGCAGCCTACCCGGTGACCGTCGAGATGCTCAGCCGCTTCCGCTCGCCCGGAGAGCAACAAGAAATCATCGAGCGGCTGACCGCGGGCAAGGTGGACATTGTCATCGGCACCCACCGGCTGCTGAGCGGTGATGTAAAGTTCAAGGATCTTGGCCTGGTGATCGTGGACGAGGAGCAGCGCTTCGGGGTGACACACAAAGAGCGGCTCAAGCAGCTCCGCACCGAAGTAGACGTGCTCACTCTCTCGGCCACCCCGATCCCGCGCACGCTCCACATGGCGCTCACCAGCGTCCGCGACATGAGCACGATCGACACCCCGCCTGAGGAACGGCTGCCGATCATCAACAAGGTGACGGAGTGGGACGACACCACCGTGAAAATGGCGATCCTGCGCGAGATCGACCGGGGTGGCCAGGCCTTCTTCGTCCACAACCGGGTGCTGACGATCTATGCGGACGCCAGGCGCCTGCAGGCGCTCGTACCTGAGGCCAGCTTCGCCGTCGCCCACGGACAGATGAACGAGCACGAGCTCGAGCGGGTGATGCTCGACTTCGCCGAGGGGCGCTACGACGTGCTGGTATGCACCAGCATCATCGAGAGCGGCCTGGACCTCCCCAACGTCAACACCATCATCGTGGATCATGCCGAGATGTTCGGGCTGGCACAACTCTACCAACTACGGGGGCGCGTGGGCCGCGGCGCCCGGCGCGGCTACGCCTACTTCCTCCATCCCAGGGAGAGTAGCCTGACGGCTGACGCACTCGAACGGCTCAATACCATCCGTGAGGCTACCGAGCTTGGCGCCGGCTTCCGCATCGCCCTCAAGGATCTGGAGATTCGCGGCGCCGGCGACCTCCTTGGCGCCAGGCAGAGCGGTCACATCGCCGCCGTCGGCTTCGACATGTACACCCGCCTGCTCGCCCAGGCGGTTCGCGAGGCTCGCGAGCGTGGTCGGGGCGCCCAGGCCGTCTTCCCCCCCCAGGAGCAGGACACTCCTACGGCTCGCAGCCAGACGGGCGACGGTCAGGGCAGGCTGCTCTCCATCGACACCGGCCCCGCTGTAGATCTGCCACTGCAGGCCTATCTGCCGCAGAGCTACATCGGCGAAGAGGCCATGCGCCTGCGGATCTACCGGCGCATGGCCGAGACCACTTCGCTCGAAGAGGCGCGCGACATCGAGCATGAACTGCGCGATCGCTTTGGCGAGTGCCCCCCGCCGGTCGAAAATCTGCTCTTTATTCTACGGCTGCGAGCCCTGGCCGCTCAGGCGAACGTCACCTCAATCGGCACCGAGAACAAGCAGCTCGTCATCCAGTTCCCCGGCCCCGGCGCGGTGCGGCTCATGGCAGAGGCCGGCATCCTGGCGGGAGTGGTTCGCTACGGCCGGCGGGAGGTCTTTCTACCAATGCGTGGCTCCGAGGGCCAGTGGAAAGAGGCCCTCGAAGACGTCATGCTGGCACTCGCGGCACGTAACCAACCGCTTCAAGTAGCAAGTCGCACGTGACGGGAATGTTCGCACCATACTTGTATAGTGCAAACAACTTTGACGAGCACACCTGCTCCCTTCCTACCTGAAATGAGATTCCTCTTCTCCACCGGTTCGCTCTGGTCCTACAGCATCGAGCGCTGCGTCGCGTTCGCGGCTCAGACAGGGTTTGATGGGATTGAACTGGTGGTGGATCAACGCTGGGACACCCGCCAACCTGATTTCGTGCGCCGTCTGATCGAGCGCTACGGGCAGCCGGTGGTCGCTATCCACAGCCCGTTCTTTGTTGTACCGGGTTGGCCGGTTGATGAACCGGGACGCATCCGGAAAGCGGTCGAGCTGGCCGAGCGATTGGGCGCGGCCGTACTGGTCCACCACCTCCCCCTCCGCCTCGACTACGTCTGGGTACGCGCCGGGCTGAGGTTCTTCCCGCTCCCCATCCCGTTGCGGCGCGTGAGCAGCCACTACCGCCGTTGGCTGGAGCGGGACTACCCCCGACTTCAGGCGAACACCGCTGTGACGTTGTGCATCGAGAACATGCCCGCTCGCCCCGTACTCGGACGGCGCCTGAACCCTTACCACTGGAATACCCCCACGGAAATCCTCCGCTTTCCTGCGCTCACTCTGGACACCACCCACCTGGGCACCTGGGACCTGGAACCGGTTGAAGTGTACCCGCACCTCAACGGCCAGGTCCGCCACGTGCATCTGAGCAATTTCGATGGCCGCGAACACCGCCGCCCCGAAAGCGGTCACCTGCGCCTTGACGCGTTGCTGGCGCGGATGGCAGCCGATGGCTACCAGGGCGCCATCACGCTCGAGTTGCACCCCGACGCCCTCGATGCCGGCAGCCCCGACGCGCAGGTCGTCGAGCGCCTCGGGACCAGCCTCGCGCATTGCCGCCGGTGGGCCGGGCAACCAACAGAACGCTAGACCCGGTGTGCGGCTATTCCCGAGTGGTCTTTTTTCTTGGAAGTGAGTCGGATCCCCCATGAACCCTCGTTGAGCTGGATCACCTGTTTCCCGCGTATATCCCACACTATCCCACATTATCCCTCATCTGGCGACGAGTCGCCGGTTCAAGCATAGACTGCTCAACAGGCCAGGACGTAGAACCTGATGATGTGACAAGCAGAATGAGGTCACATTTCGCGCATCGGGCAGTCGCGCCGTCGTTCCTCCTGAACGTTTCAAGCTGTCTGCTCAAGCCCAGATGGTGTAGCTGTTGGTGAAGCGCGAAAGGGAAACACTCTTCTTGGAATACGGTGTGCTGCCAATCGCGGCGGGGGCGCCTGGCACTTTGGAAAGTGCCAGGCGCCCCCGGTCCTCGAAGGTGAGTGGGGCAACGGACGCACGCGGCAGGAGGTTTCCCTCACTATCCCACATGATCCCACATGATCCCACACGATCCTTCATCTGCCGCCGAATAGCGATCTGCGCTCGCGTCTCATCCACATATCCCTCATCCGGCGACAAGCCAGGCTTTCAGCGCCGGTCCCACCGATATCCCACAGTATCCCACACGATCCCACATTTCAACGCAGATCCCATCTGGCCGGAGCACCCACCCTCAGCCTCGGCACAACCATTGCTTGTAGGGCACCATGCGGTGTAGCACAACGGGGAGCGCAATGATCAAACAACACTCTGGCCTCAAAACCCTGGCCGATCTGCTCACCGGCGGTCGCCTCGCCGTCGCCGGCGTCGTGCTCGGCGGGGCCTTTCTGGGCAACGCCCGTGCGTATCTCCCCTGGATCGTGCCGTTGGTGCTCCTGGCCTGGACCGGCGACCTCTTCGATGGCTGGCTGGCCCGCCACTCCGGCCGGGCCGCCACGAGCTGGCTCGGCAATCACGATCTGGCTGTGGACGCGAGTCTGGCAACTGCCTCGTTGATCTACCTCGCGCGGATCGGCTGGTTGGCCTCGTTGGTGCTCGTGGTCTACCTCGGAACAGCGCTGCTCCTCTCGCTGCTGCTCCGCTCTCACTGGGTCTGGAACGGCTTCAACACCGGTAGCCATCTGCTCGTGCTGGGCTCGATTCTGCGAATTCTTCCGGGACTGCTCTACGTGATGCTGGCCTGGCTCGCCATCGCCACTCTCGTCGGTCACCGCCGTCTCGCGACGCTCGCCCGCGAACTGCGGGCCACTCTGGCCGGCCGGGTGAAACCGGGCACCTGAAGCCGGCCGCCGGTTCGACCTCCCGCCACCAATCCTACCCAATCCCACGCCCACCAATCCGGCGGCCGCCGACTTCGTCTGACCAGTTCCCAGATGGCAATATGCTATAATTACCCCAAGGATATCTGATGAACGAGCGGGTGAGTCCCGTAAAGCGAGTGTCACGATGGTCACAGAAGAGATTCTCAACACCTTTGGTCCCAACGCCGAGTACGTCCAGGAGTTATACGCCCAATACCAGGCCAGCGCGAGCAGCGTTCCTGAGAGTTGGCGCCAATTCTTTGCCTCGCTCGAACCGAGCCCAGACGGCGATCGGAGCCGGGGGACGGTCCCAGGCGGCAACGGTGCTGGCCGCGCCGCACCGAAGGAGACAACCGTCGCTCCGCCTCCTCAGGCGCTCCCTGCAGAAGCGCCGCCGGTTACACCCTCCAGGCCTGCCCCCGCACCCGAGCGGCAACTCGCCCCCTATGAGGAGGCTGAGCCGCTCCGGGGCGTGGCGGGCCTCATCGTCGAGAATATGGAGGAGAGCCTCTCGCTGCCCGTAGCAACCTCGCAGCGGGTGATCCCGGTCAAAGTGCTGGAGGAGAACCGGCGGCTACTCAACCAGCACCTCGCACTGCAAGGCGGGGGGAAGGTCTCCTTCACCCACCTGATCGCCTGGGCAATGATCCAGGCGCTCGAGAAGTTCCCCCACCTCAACGCTGCGTTCGCCCGGATCAACGGCCAACCGGTGCGCGTCGATCGCCACCAGATCAACCTCGGCGTGGCGGTGGATGTGACGCGCCGGGGCGGTGAGCGCTCGTTGCTGGTGCCCAACCTCACGAATGTCGGGGCCATGACCTTCGACGAGTTTCTGAGCACCTACGACGATCTGATCGAGCGCGCCCGGACGGGCAAGTTGACCCCCGAGGATTTCCAGGGGACCACCATCACGCTGACCAACCCGGGCACGATCGGCACCGTGGCCTCGGTCCCCCGCCTGCTCAAGGGGCAGGGCGCGATCATCGCCACCGGCGTGATCGGCTATCCTGCCGAGTACCACGCCATGGCGCCCGAGGTGCTCTCCGGGCTGGGCATCAGCAAGGTGATGACGATCACCAGCACCTACGATCACCGCATCATCCAGGGGGCCGAGTCGGGCGAATTCCTGGCTCAAATCCACCGTCTCCTGCTGGGTGAGGAGGGCTTCTACACGCGCGTCTTCGCCGACCTGCGGGTGCCCCACCGGCCGGTGGTCTGGACACGCGATATCACGCCCCCACCCCTCTACGGGCCCGACAACTGGGATGCGGTAGAGAAGCAGGCCAGCGTCCTGCAACTCATCCGCGCCTACCGGGTGCGCGGTCACCTCATCGCCAACCTCGACCCGCTGGTCAACGAGGCCGCTTATCACCCCGATCTCGACCCCGCGACGTACGGCCTGACGATCTGGGACTACGATCGCGAATTCATCACCGGTGGGTTAGGCGGGCTGGAGCGCGCCACGCTCCGCGAGATTCTCGACATTCTGCGGCGTAGCTACACTGAGCACGTCGGGCTGGAGTACATGAATATCCAGCAGCCCGAGCAACGTCAATGGCTCCACACGCACTTCGAGCAGCCCGCGCCGCGTCCCCCGCTCCCGGCCGAGGAGCGCCTTCGCATCCTGGAACAGCTCACGGAAGCCGAGGCCTTCGAGAACTTCTTGGGCCGCCGCTACGTCGGCCACAAACGCTTCTCGTTGGAGGGCGCCGAGACGCTGATCCCGGTCCTCAAGAAGCTGCTGGACCGCGCCGCCGCCGACGAGATGAGCCGGGCCGTGATGGGTATGTCCCACCGGGGCCGGCTCACGACGCTCCACACCGTGGTGGGCAAGTCGGCGACTGCGATCTTCTCCGAGTTCGAGGGCTACATCGATCCTGAGAGCACGCAGGGCACCGGGGATGTCAAGTATCACCTCGGCGCCGAAGGAAGCCACACCAGCCCCGCTGGCGAGACGATCGCGGTTACGCTCGCGTCAAACCCGAGCCACCTGGAAGCGGTCAATCCGGTGGTGGAGGGGATGGCCCGCGCCGCCCAGGATCTCATCAATGATACCGATCGCGACGAGGTCTTACCGATCCTGATCCACGGCGACGCCGCCTTCGCCGGTCAGGGCATCGTCGCTGAGACGCTCAACCTGGCGCAGCTCACGGGCTATCGCACGGGCGGCACACTCCACATCATCGTCAACAACCAGATCGGTTTCACCACCGCGCCGCAGCATGCCCGCTCGACGCCCTTCCCAACCGACCTCGCCAAGATGAGCCAGGTGCCCATCTTCCACGTCAATGGTGACGACCCTGAGGCCGTCGTCCGGGTCGTCGAGCTGGCCTTCGATTACCGCCAGCGTTTCCACAAAGATGTGGTGATCGACCTGGTGGTCTATCGCCGCTGGGGCCACAATGAGGCCGACGAGCCGAGCTACACCCAGCCGGCGCTCTACCGGCTCATCGAGCAACACCCGCCGGTGCGCGCGGTCTACGCCGGGCAGCTGGCCCGCGAGGGGATCATCTCGCTGGAGGCGGCCAATACCCTCAAACGGGAACAGCTCGACGCGCTCGACCAGGCGACGGCGGGGCTCGGCGAGCGGCCCGAGCCGAAAATTCGCCTCGGTCGCGATCTCACTGGCGACATCGCCGCGACCCCCAGCCCTGAAACTGGCGTGGACCGCGACACGCTCACCCATATCAGCCGGGTGCTTGCCACGCCGCCAGAGGACTTCAAGGTCCACCCCAAACTCCGGCGCCAGCTCGAGCGCCGCACCCTGGATGGGAATGGCCACGATCAGGTTGACTGGGCGCTTGGCGAGGCATTGGCCTTCGGCTCACTGCTTCTGGAGGGAACCGGCGTTCGCCTCAGCGGGCAGGACAGCGCGCGCGGTACATTCAGCCAGCGCCACGCGGTGCTCTACAACACGGCGCCGGACGTGATCGAGGCCAACCGGACCTACGTGCCGCTCAGCCACCTCAGCCCGACCCAGGCCCGCTTCCAGGTCTACGATAGTATGCTCTCTGAGGCCGCCGTCCTGGGCTTCGAGTTTGGCTACAGCCTGTCCGACCGGGCAACCCTGGTCCTGTGGGAAGCGCAGTTCGGCGACTTTGCCAACGGGGCCCAGGTCATCATCGATCAGTTCATCGTCTCGAGTGATACCAAGTGGAATCAGGAGAGCGATCTCACCTTACTCCTGCCGCACGGGTACGAGGGCCAGGGCCCGGAGCACTCCAGCGCTCGTCCCGAGCGCTTCCTGCAGCTTGCGGCCGGCGGCAACATCGAGGTTTGCTACCCTTCCACTCCGGCGCAATACTTCCACCTGCTCCGGCGCCAGAAACGCGACAACCGGCTGCGGCCGCTGGTAGTGCTGACGCCCAAGAGTCTCCTGCGCCTGCCCGCCGCGGCCTCGCCGCTGGACGAGTTTGTCAAAGGGCGTTTCGAATACGTCCTCGACGATCCGCAGGTGACCGACCCGGCGGCCGCCCGCCGGCTCATCCTCACCAGCGGCAAGTTCTACTACGACCTGGCGTCCGAACGCACCGATCAGCCCGTCGCCCTCGTGCGAGTCGAGCAGTACTACCCCTACCCGCGCCCGGCGATCCGCTCCATCCTGGCGCGCTATCCGAACGCCACCGAGGTCGTCTGGGCTCAGGAGGAGCCGCGCAACATGGGTGCCTGGAACTTTATTCGCACCTTCCTGGAAGAGGACCTTCCGCAGGGCAGAACGCTCCGTTACATCGGCCGGCCGGCCTCCCCTTCATCGGCCACAGGCGCCTACACTGTCCATGTCAAAGAGCAGAGCGCGCTGGTCGCAGCCGCCCTCAGCCTGAAGGGCGACTGATTGGCACGCACCGATCGGCCCGATCCTGGGCTGTCGCTGACCCCGGCGGCCCAGGATTACTGCCGCCCAATTTGCGGCCATCGGCAGGCTGAGTACTGTACCCACTCTCATGCCAGAAATCCATTCCCCATCCTCCGTGTCCGCCGGCACGACCCGCCGCTACGCGCTGATGCTGGCGCCGATGGTGCTGCTTGCCGCGGCTCTCGCCGTGTTGCTCCTGAACGGGAGCCACCAACGGCTGCGGATGCGGCTGGATATCCCCGGCGGCGCGAGGGCCGCGAG
>DOUV01000020.1 GCA_003520455.1 Chloroflexota bacterium
CGCCACGGCCGGTGAGCCCGGCTTCCCGGCGCGTCTGAAGGGCCATCTACATCGAGGAATGTCAGTCCACTGTTCACTGCTCACTGACACACGTCTGAAAGACCATCGACATCGAGGAATGCCGGCTCACTGTTCACTGCCCACTGACACACGTCTGCAAAGCCATCTACATCGAGGGACGTCGGTTCACTGGCCACTGCTCACTGTTCACTATTCACTGTTCACTCTACACGTCTGAAGGCCCATCTACATCGAGGAATGTCGGCCTTGAGAGGATGAGCATGTTTACAATTCAGGAGATTCAGCACCGGGCCGCGGCGGTCCGCGCTGCGATTGCAACTGTCATGATCGGGGCGGAGACAGCAACGGAGTTGCTCCTCGTGGCGCTGCTGAGCGAGGGGCACGTCCTGCTGGAGGATGTGCCCGGCACCGGCAAGACGACCCTGGCGCGGGCCCTGGCTCGCGTGCTGGATCTCGATTTCAAACGCATCCAGTTCACGCCCGATGTCTTGCCTTCGGATATCACTGGCACGACGGTCTTCAACCAGGCCAGCAGCCAGTTCGAGTTTCGCCCCGGCCCGGTCTTTACTAACGTGCTGCTGGCGGATGAGATCAACCGGGCCGGCCCCCGTACCCAATCGGCCCTGCTGGAGGCCATGCAGGAACGCCAGGTGAGTGCCGATGGCGTTCGCCACCCGTTGCCGGCGCCCTTCATGGTGATCGCCACGCAGAACCCGATCGAGCTGGAGGGAACGTTCCCCCTGCCCGAGGCTCAGCTCGATCGATTTTTGATGCAGCTTCGCCTCGGCTATCCCGATGCCACGCAGGAACGGGACCTGCTGCGCCGCTTCCGGCAGCACGATCCGCTCAGCGATCTGCGTCCGCTCCTGACCGCAAGCGACCTCATCACCCTGGCGACCCGCTGCCGCACTGTCACCGTCAGCCCGCCGATTGAGGATTACCTGGTGCGCCTCGCCCAGGCCACGCGCTACGAGACCTCCTTGACCCTGGGGGTCAGCCCGCGCGGCACCCTCGCCCTGGCGCGGGCTGCTCAGAGCCTGGCAGCGCTCCGCGGGCGTGACTACGTGCTGCCCGACGACGTCCAGGTTCTGGCCGAGCCGGTACTGGCCCACCGCCTGATTCTCAATCCCGGGGTCCGCCTGCGCGGCCGCACGACAACGGAGGTCTTGCACTCGCTCCTGCACGAAGTCCCGGTGCCCGTGGAGGAGCGCTGGTCGCAAACGGAGGTCGCATGAGCCCCGGTGGACCTGCGACGCACTTTCCGGAGTGCGTCGCAGCGCGCTGTTCTCGCGAGGTCGAGGATGCGTAACCATTGGGGCTGGCTGATCGGGACCGCGCTGGTGGTCGGCTTGCTGCTGCGCGACGCGCCACTCGTGCTGCTTGGCCTGATCCTCCTCGTGATCGCCGCGATCATCTGGAGCTGGGATCGGGCCAGCCTGTCAGGGGTGCACTACGAGCGGCGCCTGGAGAGCAACCCGCTCTTCTGGGGCGAGGAGACCGACTTGATGGTGACGGTCTCGAATCTCAAGCCGCTCCCCTTACCCTGGCTGCGGGTCGAGGACGAGGTGCCGGAGGAGGTTGTCTTCTTGACTGGCCGGCTCCTGCCCAATCCGGCGCCGCGCCGGGCCACGCTGCGTCACCTGCTGGCGCTCACGCTCTACGAGCGAGTCGAGCGGCGCTACCGCCTGCAGGCCGCCCAGCGAGGCGAGTTTCGCTTTGGCCCCGCCACCCTCACCACGGGCGACCTCTTCGGCTTCCGCCGCCGCCAACAGCGTGTGGACACGATCACGCGTCTGCTGGTCTACCCCAAACTGGTTTCACTTGAGGCGCTCGGCCTGGATCCCCGGCGTCCGTTTGGTCCGGCACGCATTCGCCGCCGCCTGATCGAGGACCCCCTGCTGGTACGCGGGGTCCGGGAATACACCCCGCACGATAACCTGCGCGTGGTCCACTGGCCCGCGACGGCCCGACTCGGGCGCCTGCAGGCAAAACAGTACGAACCCAGCGCGATTCGCCGTACGCTGATCTTCTTGAATGTCGCCAGCTACCCGCGGCCCTACGAGGGCCTCGATCCCAATCTGCTCGAACTCGCTATCACAACGGCCGCCTCGCTTGGTCGCTGGGCACTCGATCAGGGTGAGGAGGTCGGGCTCTACGCCAACAGCAGCGCCCGCGAGATGCCAGCGGCCTTGCGTCTCCCCCCGGCCGCGGGCCCTGCCCAACTCCAGCGCCTGCTGGAGGCCCTGGCGCGCCTGAGCTTCTACGTCTTGATGCCGCTGGCAGACCTGGTCGAGCGCGAGGCGCGCCGCCTGCCCTTCGGTGCAACGCTCGTGGCCATCACGGCGACGGTGGATGACGCACTGCTCGCTGTGCTGAGTGCACGGCAGCGGGCCGGCACACCAGTCCTGCTTCTCACCGTCGGGCGTCCCCCCAGGCTGCCCCCGTTGCTCGAGATCGCCCACCACCACATCGGCGGGCGAGAGCGCTGGGAGCATCTCGAGTCCCTCACCATTGGGCCCGGTCTGGAGCGGCCAGCCTGATGGGTGGGACGGCGCGGACGCTCGCGGCGGTCGCCCTGGCCCTCGCAGAGGCGACCTGGCTG
>DOUV01000164.1 GCA_003520455.1 Chloroflexota bacterium
TCCGCCCAGGTCTGGCTCGAGGTCGCATTGAGCCAGCTGACTTCACTCGCGTTCCACGAACGGCTCAGCGGGTAGAGCCCGATGTTCATATCGTCGGTCGTATTGCTGCGAGCCGCGGTCGTCAGCTTCAGCAGCGCCGTCTTGACCTGCACGCCAGATGGGACGGAAAAGCGCATCAGGACCGCGTTGCTGCCGTCGCCTTTGAAGCTGATCCAGTCGCTGAACCGGGTCCCGGGGTTCGAGGATTCGATCCGCGCCCAGGTGGCGGCCGGCAGCGTGCTCGCCCCCGCCACCGTCGCAAACTGGCGGTGGCTCCAGATCGGCGAGGTCCAACCGACGAGGACGTTGTTGCTGTCGTAGGCCCGCACGAAGTACCAGGGACTACTGTTCGTCACCGAACCACTCCAGACCCCACTCGCCCCGCTCGTGTTCTGGCTCCTCAAGACTGCCCCCGTGGCCGCGTTGCAGGCATCCGCCCCGACGAGCTCCAACCGGGCCAACGGGCGGTTCTTATTATCATTCCAGCGCACCTCGAAATCGAAAGTCGAGCCGGCCTCGACGCTGCTGCCCATCCAGCTGCCCCCCTCGGCACGAAAGACGAGCGCCAGCGCCCCCTCGCGCGTCGGGTCCAGCGCAAAAGTGCGGCGGGCTTTGAGCGCTGCCAGCAGGTCGTTCCGAGTGAGATGGGACATCATCACGCCGTACACGCGGTTGCCCGGGATGAGCTGGTTGCGCTGAGGGCTCCAGCCACCGGCACCGACGTGCCACCCCGCCGAGAGGATACGCTCCAGGGGTGTGCTCAGGACCCCACCGGAGGTCCCGGCGGGATTGAGTTGGGTCAGCTCGACTCGCTCGTCGACCTCGGGATGATACTCGAAGTCGCTGAGCTCCCAATCCACATCCCCCAGGCGGCTGGGATGGTTGAAGGCAGCGATCACGGAGGGTGGCTGCGCCGCCAGCCAGGGGTAGTAATCGCGCAGGGCGCTGCGGAGGTCGATCGGGTAATTGGCCAACCCCCAGGTCATCAAGTGACCCTCGGTGTTGTAGTAGGGCGAGTTGCCGGTGTACTCGTAGCCGCGCACGCCGACAAAGGTGCCGGGATGCTGGTTTGTCGCCGTGTCCGCCGCGGTGGCGAGATCCTGCCACATCGCGGGAGACATGTTGATGGTGTCGTCGGCCAGGCTCATAAAGTCGTACCCGGTGGCGATGGCCTGGTCGTAGATGTAGGACGGGGGCTTGCAGTTGGTACGCGTGTCGGGATCCTCGCACCAGTAGTAGCCCACCTGCATCGCCCAATCCCCCCAGAAACTGTACTGGTTGTCCACGTTGAGCCGCCCCGCGGTCGCTATCGGTCCGGGCGTGGCCGTCGGCGTTGGGTTGCCGCTCGAGCAGCCGTTCTTCCAACTGGGAGAGGCAAAAGGATTGCTGGTGACCTCGATCGCGTCGAGCGCCGCCCCCGCCTCGTAGGTCGAGATGGTGATGGTATGCAGGCCGGCCGTTAACTGGTAGGTATAGGCCGTTCCATAGGGGGAACTCTCGGCCGGGCGCCATAGCCAGGGTTGCTGGCCGAGACGCCAGATCTGTAGGGGCCCCGAGTCCACCTGGATGCGGAAGCTATCCGCCGACGAGCCCTGCGCGCGGTAGCGTCCCCAGACGTAGTAGGTGCCGCTACTGGGAATCTGGACGCCGAAGCGCACGTAGCCCTCCGCGGGCCCCCCAAGCGGGGTCTCGACGTAGCCGCAGGCCGAGGCATCCGGGTTGCCGGTGACCCTGATCATGGGGCCCACCACCTCGGCGGCCGCTTCAGCTTCCTGCCGCAGCTCGGTGGTGCTGACCGGGGTGTACACACACTGTTGGCCCCAGGCGCTCCCCACGGCCATGACATCGTCGAGATCCGTTGTGCCGTCACCATCGAAATCGTAGGCCGGCGTGCGGAAGGCGGCGGCCACGGCCTGGGTGTCGGCGGCGTTGATCACACCATCAGGCACAACGTCATAGCGACAGATATCGCCGGCCGTCTGCGCCCGGGCCGCAAGGCTGGAGCCGCTCACCAGTCCGGCGGCGGCAACAACGACGAAAAGTACAATCACGTGCAGCGAAAGACGATGGCTCATACACTCTCTTTCATCGTCAGCGATTGGCAACCGGTGATTGCGACATGTTCACAACGTTCGCAAGGGCAAGGGGAAGCCGGCTTTCATCGTCAGCGATTGGCAACCGGTGATTGCGACCCTGCCTGGCTCTGCTTGACCCGGATGCTCAGATCCGGTTGGAGCGCGGCCCTATCTTAACCAGAGACGCAGACGCGGCCCATCGGCAACGTCCGGGTTGGGCTGAAACCGATACTCCGCGTCGGACGGCGTACCGCAGCGCGATTGCAGCAGGAGCCCATAGTTGTGCCCGGGCTGCGCGCGCCAGCGACGGGCCAGGTCGGTCACGTCGAGGCTGTAGCGCCCCGGGTCATAGGCGAGCACCGTCGCGAAGGGCGCATGATCGCGGTCGGTGACGGCGGTGG